>JBEDKY010000288.1:0-7010 GCA_041171905.1 Pseudomonadota bacterium | reverse complement strand
AGTCAGTCTCGGTGCCGCGCACAAAGACCACCTGCTTTGGGTCACTGCCGGGACGACGCTGGGAATGATGATTGCCGACGGTCTTGCAGTCTTTGCCGGACCTCAACTTCTCAAACGAATTCCGATGAAAGTCTTCCGGATTCTTGCGGCCCTGCTCTTTGCATTCTTCGCCGCCCGACTGGCACTCGGATACGGTCTTTGAAGAATCGTGATAGTCTGTGAGCAGAGAGGTCTGCTCATGGCAAAACACTTTTCAAAATTACCCATAACGCAACCAGCAACACTTGTGAGCGACCCAGAGAAAAACGCTATGCTCACGTGGGCCGGCGAGAAGCTGACTGCAAACATCAGCGACGTTGTGGGGCATTTTCTCCTTGCGCAGCGTTCGTTAAACACCCGCAATGCCTACAAGCGCGACATTGTGGAATTCCTCGATTTCATGCAAAGTCTGGGCCGAATTCCTGTGCTGATTGGTGACATTTGTGAGAAGTCCATCCTACTTTGGAAGGATGAACTTTCACGCAAACACACGCGCTTCAGCGACACAAAAAGGCGTATTGCAAATTCATCCGTGGCAAGAAAACTATGCACCCTATCCTCTTTGCTGGATTTCGCTCTGAAAAGAAAATTGCTCGAAGAAAACCCCATGATGAGGATCAACCGCCCGAAAGTTCGCAGGCAAAGTCACGCCAGCGTGCTCAATGCCGATGAACTTATGCAGATTCTCAATGGCAGTCGCGAACATCTGCAAAGCATTCGAAGTTCTGCTCCAGCAGAAGCTACCGCTCATGCGCTTTGGCAACGAAAATTGCGCACAGCCGAAATGGAGTGGTGTATTTTAGTGCTGCTGTTCACAGTTGGCATGCGCGTCAGCGAGCTATGTCAGCTGACAATCAAAGACCTGATTCCGGACGGTGATCTGCTGCGCCTGAGGCTTGTCACCAAAGGAGCCCGCAAGCACGTGCCGCTCATCCATCCAGAGAGTGCAAAAACACTTCTCGGCTTTGTGGAACGCAATCGCAGTCAAGCAGCCCCGGACGAACCAGTTTTCCCCGCTGGCCGCAGCTGTAGCGCTGAAAAAATGCCATTGCACCGCAGCACAGTTTTTCGCCTGGTGCGGCAGGCAGCCATCCGTGCGGGAATTCAACGCAACTTTTCTCCCCATGGTTGCCGTGCAACTCTGGCCACGCAGCTTCATCTTGAAGAAGTTCCGGTCGTGGAAATCCAGTCTTTGCTCAACCATGCCCAGGTCACGACCACGCAGCTTTATCTGCACAGGGTCGACGCCCTGAAGGAGTCCGCCGCACTACGCCTGCCATGGGTAAATCCTTCCCACACCAGTGATGGTGAATGAATTTTATTGCAGCATCGACCACAGCACAGCAATGTGGGTAAAGTTCTCCCGCTCGGCAGCGCCCAATCGGGTAAAATTCAATTGTGAAAAGAAAATCTAACAACATCAACGATGCTTCAATCTTATTGGGCCGGCTGGCACTTGCGGCTGCCGCACTGTTCGTTACTCCGCAGATCGCACAGGCAGATCTGTTCCATTATTCAAATCTATTGATAGGACAAAGGGCCATCGGTCTTGGCGGCGCCTTTACAGCTTTATCTGACGACACATCAGGGCTGTACTACAACCCCGCGGGAGTCGCGCTGCAGACGTCCTCCGAGTTAAGTGGCTCTATCAACTCATTTTACCTTAAAAAGAACACCTTCGAGCGCGTGTTCGGCGAGAAACAATTCGAAGAAAGCGCACGCGGAAACGTATCTTCATTCTTCGGTTTGTCCAAAAAAATTTCCCCACCCCTGCTTGGAAACCTTTCCATCGGCCTTGCCTTTATCAACCCAGATACTTCCCTCAGCAATGAAAATAAATTGATCGACAACGAACCCGATCCAAACGTGGTGCGCTACCATCGCGCGGCAAACATCAGAAGCAGTTCATCGCAGGTGATTATTGGCGCGGCAAAAAAAATCGGCAAGGAAAGTGCGGTCGGCTGCGCAGGCTCATATTTAGATGTCGACGAGCTCGAACAAACCTACCAGGACGTCGTTCAGGGACCATTTCTTTCGAAAAGCCTGCCGGGCACCGATATCTACTCCAGCCTCGGGCAAAATTTGCGCACTCATCTTGTGATCCGCGGAGGCGGTCTTCGCTGTGGTTTTCGCACCGGCTTCGACAGTGGATTCAAACTTGGAATATCCTATCAGAGAACTGAAATCGTTTATCAGAAATTTGAATATGACTTAGAAATAAACAAAGTATACACAAACAACGCAGGAAAAGTGGTCGCAGTAGACAACAGCGAAGAGACTATCCTCAGTGGCAAACTTCAACGCGAGGCAGTGCGCACACAGAGCCAGAACTTCATTTCACTCTGGCCCGACGAACTGCGACTCGGAATAGCATTCCAGCCATATAAGGCTCTCACCTTAACGGCCGATGCCGTACGCTTTGGGGCCGGCAATGGAAGCACGGTCAGAGTCAAGCGCGGCGAGGTCATCAATTTTGCGTTCGGCTCGGAGCTGCTTCTCGCCAACACTCTGTTTTTCCGCACTGGAATATTCACCAACAACGATGCCACCCCAACACGCGATCTGTCGTCTCCACTCCAGCGGAACGAATACATGGACTACCGCGGTGCATCTTTCTCAACAGGCCTCAAATTGCGTGTCGGCGACTATGGCATTCACTATGTGGAACAGCGCGGCAGTGGAGTGGCCGAGAAAGTTGCCGGCAAGCGCAACAATTCCAGTGGCCGTCTGCAGGTCATCTCGATCTCTGCCACACAATCATTCCAATGACGAAGCCAGTTGATACCTCCCGCGACATTATGACATAATGGTAAGACCTTTTCTTTTCATCTGACGATTGAGGTGTTTACCTTGAAACTCTTCACACATTGCGCGCTGATCATCTCCATCAGTTCGGTGTCTGTCGCAGCTGCGGGCAGCAATCCCCCAATCGACGCCGGAACAACTATCGAGGACTTCGCACAGCAGATGGTTGCGAATGTGTCCGGACAGGAATTGAGTGATTTCTATTCAAACGAAAGCAACTACCGGCAGATTTACAAGAACGTCATGTCGTGGTTTGGCGGCACCAGTAATGGCTGCGTGGCCTTCGCCTCTACAGCCCTGCGGTTTTTGGGCGTGAATGTGCCGCAGAATGGACTATGGAATGGCGAGCGGCTCTCCCTCTTGACCAAGCCCTTCTCGGCTTATCTGCAAGACAAGCTGGGCTGGGTTCGAATCACACAATCCAAAGAACTGCGGGCGGGCGATTTGGTTTTCACGGTCGACGAACCCAAGGCCCCAGGCTATCCGGCGCACGTCTTCATGCATGCAGGTTATGAAGACGCAGCCCGGTTGATCTCGCTTGCGGTCGACAATCAGGGCTTCACCCACCCGCGCGCACTGGCGGGCGACGTTAAAAAAGATTATTCTGCTTTTGCGTATGCGCTTCGTTCACCCATTGATTGACGGGATCGAGATATGAACCCCTCGGAATCCGACATCACAAAACACGATGATGATCACGAGGGCTATCTGCTCGAAGTTCATGAAGTTGCGCAGTTGCTTGGTGTAACAAGAACCCGCGTCTCACAGTTAACCTCGAGCGGACATTTGTCGTTTGAACGTCGGCGCGTGGGCACACGAAACAGACTCTTTTACAAGCGCAGCGAAGTCTTGTCTCACCAAAAGGGCTATTACGGCCGTCATGTTGCACAACCCGCTATCAGCGATTCCGAGCAGCAATTTTCTGCACGCTCACAAATCCAGCCTGACAGCAAAAGAGCAGGCGCCAGAGCGACTGCTCACTCAGCAGAACAAGCCGCGGGGACTCTAGACACTCAGTCTTCGGCGGTTTTTTTTGAAGACAATCTCCGGCTCAGCCATGAACCCTCACTGGAAAAAATCGTTCATCTCCTCCTTCAGATTCAAAAATCCACGTTGCGCGCCCCCACCGCTCCCCGAACCTCTGCCACCCAACAGCTCGAGGACGATAAGAACCGCGCGCTGTTGTCTGAACTGATCGAGAACGTGCAAAGACTTTCAACGCAGCTCTCGGTGCAGGCCGGTATACTCGCTTCACTTCTAGATGAATCGCGCTCGGTGAAAAAAGAACTGCACCGACTGCAGCAGTACGCGCGAGCAGTGGGAGCCACCACTGTGCAGCCGGCAGCTCCTGCCACACCGAGTACTTCTGACGTGGAATGCCCCAGCGGCAGCAGAAGATCGACAGCCCCGCGCTGGTCGCGTCCGGTTCCACTGAAACGCCGCGATCGCCGGCTCTAAAACTACGAACCGCCGTTCAATTTTTTTTCAGAGCATTGAAATCCACTCAGCGCATCCAGAGCAGTTCACTTGCACAATCTGACTGCCGACTTGCCGGCCGGCTCGGCAGCAGAATCATCTTATATGGCCTCGGGAAGCGGTCGAATTGTTGCGCCACCAGAGGTAGATTCGCCATTGACGCTCGTCACAGCAAAATAGGGAAGATGTTCGATTGTGATGATGGATCCGCTATCACCTGCCTGTAAAAAGCCCATATGGGGCACCTCAGGTTTGCCGGCAGCAGTTTTAGCTGCAGCTTGCGCACGCATTTCGTCGGTGACCTCTTTGTGCATCTCGAGGTGGTTAAAGCGTCCCAACTGCGATTTCGGATCCCATTTAATGAAATGATTGCGGGCACCGGTGTCCACACCCGAAAGGTTGTTTACATTGAAATGCATGAATGCTCGAGCCGTATCGAGCGGGTCTGGTTTGTCTTCAGTCGGATCTGCGATCGTTACGAAACGAAAATTGGAGTGAATTCGTGTATCCAACGGAAGTATGTACGAACCATCCGCCGTTACCTCCAAAAGGTTCTCCAATATTGTCATGACCGTGTCCATGCGCTGGGTTGATGCTGCGTAATCACTCTTCATGACCTCGACGATATCTGCCAGTCCGGTTGGCTCGAACGATTCGTACTTCGATCCCCTCAATGCAGCCTGAATCAAAGTGCTGAATTCATTTCTGATTGCACAAAACCATGCATTTTTATTTACCGCGCATGCAGAGATATCGGCCAGCAGATCATCGCGGACGTATTGCAACATTTTAAATTTCGAGTACGTCTGAACCCGGTTGCGCACCGCCTTGTGAATTCCAATCAAGTCCAGCGGTGTATTTTTTTCGTCTTCGAAAACCAATTTCGTGGCGGGATTTGCAGCGTACTTCGCAGCTAACTTGGATTTCTTAATCAAATCTGAAAGCATCGCCGTACTGTCAGCCCTCATCTGCTTTATGCGATCGATCACGGGCAATGGCGTCGTTGCAGCTGGCTCAATTTTCAAATGAATCATGTCCTGATAAGTCGAGCACACATTGTTATAAAGTGGATCCTCTTTTTTGAGACATATTTTACCGGCGACCTCGGAGGCCCCTGCCCCGGAAGAGCTAGAGGTTATGGTTGGTTGATTGAACAGCGCATTGAGATCGACTGCATTTGTTCGCAGCGAGTTCAAAACCTTTTTCTGATTTTCAGGACTCACCTTTTTATCACGCATTGCTTTGCGCAATTCATGTACTTTTCTGAGCAGCGGATATTCAACATTGACCGGGTAATATGTTCGTCCTTGATGGTCGAACATGTAAAGTTTCATCGAATGGTCTTTGGCCAAATCAACACAGTGCGCCGCCGTGTAGACATTCATTTCGAGCCGCTCGCTGAGCAGCACATCATTACTTTCTGCGGGGCTGTCTGAGAACTCAACATACGCTGTACAAAGACGATAGCTGTCGACCGGAGCGAATTCACTTTTTCGAGTGTAGACCTCGATGAATCCACCACTGCTGAAGAATTTGGAATTCGCCACAGTTGTCGGTGCTCTTTCCACGTCAAAGCGCAACAGCGCGGTCGTCTTGGAGCAAACGGGCACGTTCGACTTGCCACCCCCACACGCGGTCGCAACACAGGCCAGCAAAGCAAGTTTGGCGAAACGCCACGGGTCAGTCTGCTTTGATTTTGATGGCTTATGTGGTTCAGCGTGTGTCATGCTCCCCTCCAAGAGCAACATCGGAGGAGGGCCAGGTAAAATTGAAGGAATTGCGGACGGGGTGCAAATCTACCGCTACCAAGAAACTTCAAGTCGCCGTAATGATATACTTAAATCAAAAAAACCGCATTCCTCTCAAAAAATAAACGGACCTCGATGCGTACCCTTTCAGGAGTTCAACCGCAGGCTTCCCAGATAATTCTTCACAAGAATAAGGGCAGTCATCACCGCAGCTGTTGTCCAAAATTCTACACCGAACAACTCGCTCGAAAGCAACAGACCAGTCAGTGGTGCGTTAAAAATCATCGAGAACATGATCGGGTAACCGACCGCCGCAGCGAGCTCGGACTGAATTCCAAACGCCTCGCCCATGACGAAACCGGCGGATGAACCGACCGCAAGCAGCGGGGTCACCTCACCTCCCTTAAATCCTGCGGCAACACAAAAAGCAGTCAGGGCGGCTTTGGCAAACGGAGTCCAAACCAACACCGGCTGTTCGGCAGTTTTCCCGAACGACAACTCAATAAGCCCCAGCCCCAAACCTTTCATCGAATCGCCCCAGCCGAAGGAGATCACCGCTGCAACAACAATCGACGGAAGCAAAACTCTCAACCAAAAAGTGTCTTGAAACTTGGCCATCAAATGTCCGAACACTCGTTTGCTCGACGTGTAGAAGGCAGACAAAAACACACCCAAGAAAAACATGGCAACAATAAAAAGAAGCCATTTTGTGTCGAAGTGAAAACTCGGCAGCGAATATTCCGGATGCTCGACTCGAAAAAGCCTGTGAACGACCGCAAATGCAAAAAAGCTCCCAAACGCAGTCAAAAAAAAGTTCGCCATGGGCGTATCTCTCAATGACTTCAGCCAGCCCGAAGAGCTCTTCTCGGCAATTTCTCCACGCCATTCAAAGGCAAAGATGATGGCCGTCCACGGCGTTCCGAACATCGCGGCAAAACCGCA
>JBEDKY010000287.1:0-17662 GCA_041171905.1 Pseudomonadota bacterium | reverse complement strand
GTGTAATCTTCCTCCGCGTAGAAATGCGTTACAATGCTTTTTCTTGTTTTAGATTTATCTTCGATTTTTGAACCGCCGTGAAACAACTGACTGTGCCAAATTAATACATCCCCTTTCTTGGGAATGAATCTCATAACTTTCAGATTCAACGAAGCAACCTGCTCATCCATATACTTTCTGTAAGCAGACATTTCCTCATGAATCGCTCCCATTTTCCCATTTGAAAACAAATAAGGCTTAATTTTGTGCGAGCCGGGATAATACACCAACGGTCCCGCATCTGGGTGACAATCCTCCAATGCAGCCCAAGTGGCGATAAGATTTAATTTTTTGAGAGGCGTCATGTAGAGACTATCGGTATGAAAATCCTGCTGCGAACCATACGTAAAATTTAAAGTATTACAAATTAACGGAACCTTGCCCAACAGCTCAGTTAGAATAGCGCCCATCGCCTGATTCAAAACAAAATCTCTAACATTCTGATATTCGAGAAAAAGATCATTCAATTTATGAGGTGCATACCTCGCATCATAAGGCGCATCGCTCAATTTAACACGCCTTTGATTTGGCGTCTCTGTAAAGATATCAACTACAATATTCGTCGACCCCTTGCGGCTTTGCACCCACAGATCATCAATCGCTCTCAAAAAGTCATCCACCTCAGAAGTTGGATAAAATCCCTCAAGAATCAAATAACCATTTTCTTCAAAAAAAACTCTCTGCGCTTGGTTAAGGACGTACTTCGGCTTTCTGAGGAGCTCAATTAATTTTCGCATTGCCACTTCCTAACTTCCATATTCAATTGTTTTATCATTCATCTATTGCAGACAAATCGTGAAAAAACACTCTGTTATTTCGTTCGAAAAAAATTAAATTTCTGAGAGGATCATAGTTCAATTTTATTGTTCTATTTTTAAATCCACTTATTTTCCCTCAAAAATTTAAAAGTATTTACCTAGAATAACCAAAATATTTTCAAGAGTGAGCATTCAATAGAATTATATTTTTACGGTATGCGTCGAAGCCTCAGTGCAAAAAGCGCAATTGACACTTTTATCATGAATTGAGCGGAGCGGAACCCAGCGAGGCTGGACGTTCCCGTTATTCGGGCGTTCATCTTAACAAGTGTCTCGCCTATATTAAGTCCAGCTTGTGAAAGGAGGGCTATACTTTCTGGTTCCGGATATTCCTCAGGCATACTGCTAATTAGTCGCTTGTAGGCACGTTCGGAATAAACGCGAAAACCTGATGTTGGATCCTTGATTCGCGCCCTTGAACCGAAAAGCGCAAGTGTTAGATAAATAAGTCTTCCGCCAATCCAACGCATCCAGGTTGTGGATGTTAAGGCATTTCCATGAGCATTATCATCACTGCCGGTGACAAATCTGCTACCAATCATGAGATCTGTTTGCAGCAATTCCGCTTGACTTACCAACTCAGTTATAAATTCAAAAGGATGCTGGCCGTCAGTATCACATTGAACAACATGCGGTACACCCAATTCACGAGCAATTAGAAAACCTGTGAGGAGTGCCCCACTTACCCCTGAATTACTGAGATGCTCGGCGTGATTTAGTGGAGCAAACTTGCGGAGTATGGAGCCAGAGGAATCCTGTGAACCGTCGTTCACAATACAGAATTCTAAGTCCGGATGTTGCTGCTTAATAAGTTCCAGCGATTTGATTGTATTTGGAAGTGCATCCTCTTCATTATAGCATGGGCAGACAACTAGTATTTTTGTATTGAGCTGATTGTTTTGCCGCTTCTCTAAAAACCGTCTGGCTGCGCTCATGCAAATGAGATCTCGGATTTTACGATGTGCCTTAACCGTCTGCGTGGTTTGTTGAAGAATTTCTAGGAAAGCGAACAGTATTAACCCAGCAAGGACGAAATTACTGACGAGTCTAAAGCCAGCCAAACGAGCCAAAGGCTCCAACCACTCTGGCACAAGAGCGGCAAAGAGAAGAAAAGTAAACACAGATAGCCAAACCAAGGAGTGTTTTGCTGATAGTCGTCGGCCAAACTGGGAGAGTACTGCCAAAGCAGCGAGCGCTACTAAAAGCGCAGAGATCACCGAAGTCATGAACAGGCATTCCAATTGGTTATGTTCACTTTACCCCTCCCTCTCCGAGCGACCTTATGGTACCAGCCACCTCAACCCATGAAAATGCATCACGAATACTAATGGAACAAGACTTTCGTTCCTGGAATGAAAAGTCCTTTATAGCTCTATCGAGCGCATTGGCCAAATCCTCTACTGAAAAACCTCGAGTCAAAACTCCATGGCGCTCTGGGGCGCTAAAGTAGTATTCAACACAGCCTACCGGGGTAGAAACCACGGGAACGCCCATTCCAAGCGCCTCAAGAACCGTTAAGGGCCCACCCTCAGAGAATGAGGGATTAACGAATATTGAGGCATTTTCGTACCATCCTGGCAATTCTTCTCTCGAAATCGAGCCGCGAAAACGTACTCGACCCTCAAGTCCCAGCTGTGCTGATAAATTTTCCAAAAAATTTTTCTGAGGGCCGTCGCCAATAATATCTAGGCTTACGTGCACTAGCCGCTGATCTTGTAGGCTTCTAATCAGATTTTCGACCCCTTTGCCGGGTAGCAGACGACCCACAAAAAGTAGTTTAGGCGACTTTGGTAGCTTGAAAATGGCTTTCTCAGGGTTCAAAAATTGTTCGGTAGCGCCTGCTGGAACAAAAAAAACCCTTTTCGCACCAAGCTTCTCGACAAACTGCTTTGCTAGCGGGCTAACCACTACGACTACATTCGCACAACTTAGCACTACGCGCCCAAGGGTGTGATCCCAAAGTTTTGCGATATTTGAGATTGCTTGACTCGCGTGCACAACATGCGTCGATCCGTGCTCAATGTGCAAAGTTCTAATTCCCAGGAGCTTAGCAAAAACAACACCCACAAGTGAGGAAATAAAGAATCGGGTGTGTGTCCAAACTTGATTTGGCCTACCAGATTTTTTTAAAACAAGATTTAGCGTTCGCAGAAGCGAAAATGGGTCGGGAATTGAAAAAACACCGCCAACTGTTGTTAGTCGTTTTATTCTGTGAACGATGTAATTGTGATTAATTTCATAACTCTTCTCAAAATCATCAAAACAGAACACATGTGTTTCATCACCCCAATTCTTTGCAAGAGCACTTGAGATGTCATGAACGTAGAATTCAAGTCCACCGAGATGGGGGAGAAAATTTGATACAAACATAAAAATTCTCATTCAGTGCCTGCAATGATACGTATGAATACCTGCCAGGAAATATCAAAAAAAAGAGTGCTCCTCAATAAGATAATTAGTTGTCAAAAACGATTTTAATTACCCGACTTGGCGAGTTTATTGACACAAAAGTTTCAGTCACGACACCTATTCTATTACTTTTGCATTCGAATTCAGAAAAACAACTCTGAGAGAAGCTAATCCCGTTTGTATCATTTCAGCTATTAGAAACACTTAAAAATTATTTTTATGTATGTTTCACGTTTAGCACGGCACTCCAAGGATATGCACTTTCACCCCAGCTCAAAGAAGGGCGTTGGCTCCAGCGAGAGATTTTCCTTGAGAAAAAAGCGTTCATCGCTAATTTCGATACCCACTTAGTAGACACATAAGTAATTTCTTGTGCTTGGTTCTCCTTGATCCTCGTGCTTGTCTCAAAATGTCGGACGTAGACCTGAGGTATAACCCAGTTCTCGAGTCCCAATTCCTGCAGCTTAAGACAAAGGTCGAGATCCTGGCAGCTTGTCGCTAAAGCAGTATCGAATCCTTTAGCTTTTTGAAAATGAGCCAGCGACACAAGAAGTAATGCACCCGTTACAGCAGGCACCGGACGGGGATCAGAATACCAACAATGGGATTTTCTGTGCGCAATACCTTTGCACGGATGGGCCCCCGCAAGTTTTACCCCCGGCGCAAGGAAAAGGTGCTGGACTCGTGAATTTCGATATAGAAGCGTGCAACCAATAGCTCCCATACGAGGGGAGAGCTTTGCAAAGTGCAATAGCCTCTCGAGTGAGTGTGACTCTTCCCAAAGAGTATCATTATTCAAGAACAGTAAAAATTCAGGGGAAGAGCCATGCTCAGATTTGCAGAGTAACTCCACAGCAAAGTTATTAAGCTCCGAGAAGTTGAATGGCCGTTCATCGCGAATGACATGGAGTTTCGGATAATATTCTTTAGAATTTGAGAGAGCCTTTTGCCAATGGCTTTTAAGAGTTGCAAGTCCATGGAGAGTATCTGGTTTCTCAGATCCGTTATCAACAAGACAAAGAGTTAATTCAATATTAGTGAGGTTCTGCCTCAAAAGACTCTCGATACAGTTTTGAGTCATTCGCCAGGCATCGCGGAAAGGTATTATTACTGCAACACTGGCTCTTTGATGAGTGTGCTTCTGAATAATCCGGTGATTCTCAACAACCCTCATAAGCGAGCCCGGGTTGGATATATCTGTCGAATTTAGCCCAAGTTCCATCGCGAGTTTTAAGGTTGCCGAGTTCTGTGCGTCTGATTGGTATTTCACTAATAGCCAAGTGGGGTCGCGCAAGACCTGAGGCCCATGGATGATCAGCGTTCGGAGATGCAGCACGACTTCAACTAATTTGCAAAATATTCGAGCAAAAAGATTCACAGCAACCCAGGTTCCTCATATTATTCAAACTAACTTTGCACAAAAAAAGCGAGTTAGTCATCTAGGCATGGGAAATTATCTCAAATTTCAACCAATCCTCTTTCTCTCAATTGAATTCAGCTGTGCGAACTCACACTCAGGACACTTCGAATAAACTTTTTGAATGAATTTTCCAAAGTGCACAATTGCTTGGTTTCAACGATTTGCAAACTAAACTCTAGTTCCATAACCTGACCACATTGAATTATGGAATTTTTGGTCAGTTACATTCATTTTTCGAATCTGTCTGACCTAAACTTTCGAAAGACTACATATGCAATTATTTTCCGCTTTTTTTCGCAACAGATCAATCAATAATGCTTTCCTATGGGTGCTATGTGTGGCGGGCCCAGTTTTCTTGGCAGCTATCTTAAAAGGAACACCTGGAAAAATCGTTACAAGCGATGGCAATGGTTACTACGCTTGGCTCACAACCCTAACGGCAGATGCAGACCTGAGGTTCTACAACGACCTCATCAATCTTTATACCCCCGACGATACCCGTTGGATCGAGGAAGCTGGTGAAAACGTTGTCAACGTGTATCCCCCCGGGCTGGCCATCGTAATGTCTCCCGGCTTTATTGTGGCGCACGTTTCGAGTAAAATATTGGGTGCAGTAGATATTGCTCAACACACTCCCTATGATCCCTTCTACAAAATCATCACCGCAGCTTGGATGTTTGTTTTCTATCTTTTTGGGATCTATTTCTTTCAGCGTCTGCTCGAGAAATTCACCCACAACCGCCTCTGCTCCGCGGCCTGTGCACTAACAATAGTTCTGGGAAGCAACCTGGTTCATTACATAAGTAAGGAACCCTCTATGACCCACGGGACAATTTTTTCGTTAACTTCTATCACTTCGTTGTTGCTCGTTTCGGCTCGGGAAAGCTCTTTCAAAAGTGCTGTTTGGATAGGAGCAGGGGCATTGGTTGGGCTTATGCTCGCAGTGCGCAATTCAACAATTGCTCTTTTGCCGTGGTGGATTCTTCTGGGTTGGAATGCAACCAATGAATCGTGGAAAATTCGCAGCAAGGCCGCCGTAATTGCCGGCATTGCGGCACTCTCCGTATTTTCAGTTCAACCAATTTTACTGAGTCTCATGGCCGGAAAGTTCACACTAAATGCCTATCCCACTTATGGATTGAGTGCAGGTCTGGAGGGCATCTGGAAGGGCCTATTGAGCTCTCGGCATGGGCTTTTTGCATACCACCCAATTTGGGCAGCTGTGATAGTGGGGGTTGTGGTTTCTTTGTTGCAAAAAAATCTTCGGTTGTATGCAATGGCTGCGCTTCTCTGCTTTTTATGCGCGGTCTATATAAATGGCACGTGGCCAAATTGGTGGTTTGGCGATAGTTTTGGAAACAGGGCATATCTCGATGTTCTTGCCCCCTGCAGCCTCGTTGCAGCGACAGCTCTTTTTTCATGGCTCGAAAAAAAGAATCAATTGAGAATGCACTTCGCGGCAGCCGTTACTGCCTTGACTCTCATTGTTGCTAATCTGACTTTGTGGGTAGGTTTTTTACTCAGACGCTTTCCTGCAGACGGATTACATAGCTACAGTGAAGCTTGGCTATGGTGGTTGGGTTAGTTAATCAACAACAACCGTTGCAGACACTTCACAACCACTGCGCTCCCTTGGGAACAAACCTTTCTGGGAGAGCTTGGCGGTAGAATTCTTTTTTGTTGCGCAACAAATTAAAGTTCAGAATGTGCCACACGGCAGCTACGCCATCTTTCCAAGTGATCTTCTTTCCTTCGAGATAATTGCGTGGAAAATAAGAGATGGGGAATTCCAACACGCGAATCTTGAGACGAGCTATTTTGGCGGTCACTTCAGGCTCAAAACCAAAGCGCTTACTTTCGAGCACGATGTTTTGGATTATTTCGCGCTTAAAGAATTTGTAACAGGTTTCCATATCAGTGAGGTAAAGCCCTGAAAGGGCATTGCTGAGAACCGTAAGAAACCTATTCACCATGTAATGGAATGTGCGGTGAACCTGTGCGGCCGACTTTTTAAAACGCGAACCAAACACAACGTCGGCTTTGTCATTCAAAAAAGGCATTAGAAGCTGCGGGACATCATCTGTGTCGTATTCGAAGTCGGCATCTTGAATGCCTACCACGTCGCCTGTGGCCGCCAAAATGCCGCGCTGCAGTGCCGAGCCTTTGCCTTGGTTAAATTCTTGCAAAAGAATTTGCACCTGTGAGGTGAAGGGGAAGTTTTGAATGATGCTGCGGGAATTATCTTTCGAGCAGTCGTCGATAATCACGAGCTCTTTTTCCATGGGCAGCTGAAGAGAATCGATTTTGCGGAGAAATATTTCGAGGTGATCTGCCTCGTTGTAAACAGGAATAATGAGCGAGACTTTCATGCGTTCGCTTTTCCCCGACCAATGCAGTGGTATTCCCAACCCTCAGCCCGGCGGCGGGAAGGGGTGTACTGGTTGCGGCCATCCCAAAGCTCCTTGTTACGCACAAGCCCAGAGAGCTTTTCCCAGTTGGGGTTGCGGAACTGCGACCATTCAGTCACGAGAACGATTAAGTCGGAGCCTTCGGCTGCGGAGTAAATGTCATCTACGAACTTCACGTTTGTAGAAGGAAGGAGTGGCTTGGCGTTTTCAGTACCCTCGGGGCAGTGGCACACGCACACTGCACCTGCTTGAGTGAGAGCCTTCACGATATCGATGCTTGGTGCTTCGCGCATGTCGTCGGTTTTGGGTTTGAAAGAAAGGCCCCAGATTCCTACTTGCTTGCCTTTGAGGTTGCCGTTGTGGCGCTTGAGGATACGCTCAATAAAATACTGGCGCTGCTCTTTGTTCACCTGTTCTACAGCATTGAGAATATGGCCTTGTAGTTTGAATTGCTTCATGGTGCGCTGCAGAGCTTGAACGTCTTTAGGAAAGCAGCTTCCGCCGTATCCGAGGCCTGCGTATAAGAATGGCATACCGATGCGTGAATCGGAGCCAATGCCTTTTCTCACTTCTTCAATATCGGCACCTACAGTGTCGCACAGCTGCGAGAGCTCATTCATAAAGGAAATGCGTGTCGCCAGCATGGCGTTAGCGGCATACTTGGTGAGCTCGGAGCTTTTCACATCCATAATGTGAATGGGGTGGCCGTTGCGCACGAAGGCTGCATAGAGCTCTTTCATGAGTTCTGCCGTGCGGGGGTTTTCTACACCCACCACAATGCGGTCGGGGCGGAGGAAGTCGGCAATTGCGTCGCCCTCTTTAAGGAACTCAGGGTTGCTCACCACGTCGAATTCAAGGTGGCCGAGGTTACGTTTTTGAAGTTCTTCACGCACGGCCTTTTGCACGAGCTCTGCAGTGCCTACAGGCACTGTGCTCTTGTTCACAATCACTTTGTAGCTGGTCATGAGGCGGCCCACTTCACGGGCCACAGCGAGAACGTACTGGAGGTCAGCCGAGCCGTCTTCACCAGGAGGAGTGCCCACAGCAATGAATACAAAAAGGCTGTCTTTGGCGGCTTCCGGGAGACTTGTTGTGAAGGAGAGGCGATCTTCAGCCACGTTGCGCTTCACAAGTTCTTCAAGGCCAGGTTCGTAGATGGGAATAATGCCCTTTTTCAGGCCCTCGATTTTGGCTGCGTTCACATCCACACAGGTGACTTCGTGGCCCATTTCAGCAAAGCAGGTGCCCGACACCAAACCCACGTATCCTGTGCCAACCATGCAGATTTTCATGTGATTCTATCCTTTGTGTGGACTCATATTTCCGGAATGGCGCTGAGATTATTACTTTGACCATGAAATGCAACCAACTTATGGTTTGGAATTGCATTAAAACGCTCATTTTGGAGGCTTTGGGACATCTGCCCCGGGGCGTGTCCCTAAACACCCCCCAAAATCCTTAAAAAAGGTAATCGGCCCGTGGGATTTTGCGGGCAATGTAGAGAGCCATAAGTGCATAGGTATAGAGTGTCGCCACGCCCACAAATGCAGCTGTGGCAAATTGAAGGGGGCGCTTTTTAAGGGCAACAGCTTCAAAAAAGAAGGCCAGTCCGAACACAAACAGCGGAGCCAGTTCGAGGAACGAGCGTGCCCCGAAGGCATCGCCAAACCACCACTGATGCCAAGAGCTGTTGAAATACCAAAGCACTGCAGCACCCAGCAGCATAGGCCCAAGAATAAGGTTGTCACGCACACCGTGGCGATACACCCGCAGTGCAAGTCCAGCCACCGCTAGAATTAAAAGCGGCGACCAAAAGAAAAGGCCATGAAGGGAGGAGAAAAGAGTCGACCACAGATAAGGGCTCTTCCAAAAAACGAAACCCTCGGATTTGTAGCTGTAGGAAATCCATGAACCGGTCATGATTTTCCAAGCAGCCATTTGCACAGCAACAGGCCAGGCTGCAAGCAGCCCGAGTCCTGCCGATTGCCACAGAGCACGTTGCGACCAGTTGTTCTTCAATGCAGTAATGCCGGCAAGAGCAACAAATGGAGCCATGAACATGTTTGTGGGGCGAGCCACTACAGCCATCGCGAAAGCAAAACACATAAGCCACAGGGCCATTGCAAAGCGCGCGTGGGCCTGCGCTTGAACTGCTTTAACGCCTGCAGAAATGCAGGCAGTGATCCAGAAGGCCGAAACCACATGCACCATCATGGGTTCTCGGAAATAATAATATGCGTAATGACTCCCTGCCCAAAAGAGAGACACAGCGAGAGCAATCATTGGCCCCTGTATACGAAAATAATGCGCGAGCAGGGAGTCGAGCAGAGACATCATAAACAGGCCATAAAGCATAATCATGGCCACTGTGGCGAGCTGATAAAGAGGCGTATAACCGTTCGATGTAAATACTTCTGCACCCGTGAGGGCATGTGCAGCCAAAGCAACGCCGTGCGCCACAGTGAAGGCCGGCAAGAGCGAAATGGCCAAGCCAGTGGGGTATTTGTTGCGCACAAGCCCCAGGGGAGTGGTGTCTTCGAGAAGTGCTGGGCTGAAGTCGACATCCCAATGCTCACGAATTTGGTTCGCGAAATCGAGATCGCCATCTATTGGTCCAGCCCCAAAAAACTAGACCACAAAAAGTTGAAGTGTAAAGTTATGAGCAATTCACTTTTGGGGAAAAATTCAGCATGAGAAAAAGCAGATATACTGCTGAGCAGATGCTTGCAGCGGTGAAGATGGCGGACGCTGGCACTCCAGTTGCAGATGTTTGTCGCGAATTGGGCATTAGTCATCAGACTTATTACGGCTGGAAAAAGAGATTTGCAGGGACGACGTTGACCGAATCTCGCAGACTTAAAGAGCTGGAGAAAGAGAATGCCAGGCTCAAAAAGCTTGTGGCTGAACTGACTCTGGATCGACACGCTTTGCAGGAGATTGTTGAAAAAAAGCTGTAAAACCAGTGGCCAAAAGGCCACTGGTTGATTTTCTTGTCAGGTGTTTCCAGTTCTCTGTCAGGCGTGCATGCAGACTTGTAAAATTGGCTCGTGGGACATTCCTTTTGCAGCTAAAGCCCAGGTCGCTTGAACATATTCGAGTCCCCTTGCTTGAACTAGCACGGGCGAGGCCTCGATTTGGTTACAGACGGCTCATGGTTTTGATGTGGAACAGAGGTATCCGTGTAGGAAAGAACACCGTGTACAAAGTCTATAAGCAAGAGAAATTGGGCTTAAGGCATCGGAAATTCAAGAAGCGTCGAATGCATCTTCGAGTTGTACCTCCTCCAGCACTTAGGCCTAACGATAGATGGGCAATTGACTTCATCACAGACGAAACCGTATGTGGGAGAAAATTTCGGATACTCAATGTTATCGATGTGGCAACAAGAAAACTATTGGGAGAAGTCGTCGACAGACGTCTTCCCGCGACGCGTGTTATTGAATGCCTCGACGTTTGTGCCAAAAAAGCCGGAATGTATCCCACAACAATTACATGCGATAATGGGCCTGAATTCATCAGCATTGTTATGGATGAGTGGGCGGCGCAAAGAAATGTAGGCTTGGACTTTATAACTCCAGGGACGCCAACTGAAAATGGCTACATTGAAAGCTTCCATGCCAGACAGAGAGAAGAGTGCTTGGAAATGCATTCATTTCGCACGCTGGAAGAAGCGAGGCTGATTATCGCAGACTGGCGGAGGGATTATAATTCCTTGAGGCCTCATTCCTCTTTGGGGGACAAAACTCCAAACCAAGTTTGGAAGGAGCTGAGCGAACAACTCAATAACCGGTCATTTAAGGAGGCAGCTGTGTAAAGTAAAAGCCGGTACAGTTTTTTGGGTTCGATCAGCCCCAGCAAAGTAAGCCCGAGGGATGGACCCCGTTTGAGGGGCTACATCAAGCTAGAGAGGGAATGCAACAACTGAACGTATGATGATCGGTCTTCCTGGGGCAACTCCAGAATTGACTTAGAACCTGCTGCGAGCGGGCTGATAATTCAGAGACTATCCCAATCCACAGGATTTTTATCAACCACCTTATTCACAATACCGGCAAGTACTTGCGCATCAAACTCGCCATTCGAAGCTAGTAAAATCCGTCCATGAAACCCACGATCCCGAAGTTCTTTCGCAAGCTCAACTCCCGTAAGTTTCTCATCGGTGGCGAAGAAGTAATCAGTAATTACGGTGTGAAGACTTTTTAACGCTAGGCATCCAGAATCAACAGCAAGCAAAAAATCCCGCGGTCCAACAAAACATTGTAGAGAGACACGATCACGAAGTTTAGCCTCCCACACCCAACGCGCGAGAGGTGAATCATCGAGAAATACGACATTGGGTTTCAATGCTTCAGAACTTGAGGGTGACAGTGACCTTTCGGGTTGCAATAATTGGACTGTACTTGTTTGGGCAGCTGCGCGAGCAAAGGACCAAACAAATTCAACCCGACCCTCAGGGCATTTCTCAGTCTTCTCGCTGACGCAAACAACATCCGAACCGTGCCCAGAAATTATTTTCTTGACAATCGCCAGCCCAAGACCTGTTCCGCCCTTTTTTCCACTGGTGTAAAAAAGATCAAACAACTTCTTACAAGCGTCGTCATCGATATAACTTCCGGAGTTGCCTACTCGTATTTCGACACGTTCAGCTTGAACTTGAAGGGAAGAAATCCAAAGTTGAACAACTCCCCGGTGAACGGCCTCAACTGCATTTGAAAGAATGTTTAAAAAAACTCTCTGCAGCCTTGTGTCATCAGCTTGAACCCAAACATCATCCGGAACCTCGATACGTAAAACCAATTCACGGTGCGGGTAGAGTTTCCGCAACTCAGAAACTACGTCTTCAACAATGGGAGCCAATCGCACTGGCTTGAGAACGAGATTAAATTCACCACCGACGTTTAATACATCCGAAATCAATCCATTCACGGTCACCAACGAACGTTCGACTTCCGGAAGCACCTCGGATAAGACCAGTCTCATCTCCTGCGGAGAATCCGCATTCTTCAATCGCTCGAGAGTCATGCCAAAGAGACTGAATGGCTTACGCACATCGTGTGCAAACATTTGAGTCATTTGCGCGATAGATTTATTTACAATCGCAGACTTTTCCTCTTGCTCATAAACCTTAATGCGGTCCCATAAATGAAGAAATTCCCTATAAAATAATTCCATCTCCCGAAAACCAAGAGAGTTTTCAGAAAGAGCAACCAAAGATCTTGTGTCGCGAATATTCGAAAAATAACTGGATAGATCAGAGATCGGGTCAACAAGCAAGGCTGAAATCCTGTGAGCGAATCTCCTGAGCACAAATGATACCAAAAAACCAATAATAAGCGCACCTGATAACGCTATGGCAACTGGAACCAATGAGATAGAAGTTATCGTAAAAAGAGAAAGCTTTCGATTTGAAGCACCGGTATCAACCACGTACTTTGATATATATACAGGCCCAGAAGCCGTGACCAAAAATTGACCTCGACGTCCTTGCTCAATTTCTGGGGTGTCTGAGCCATCGCTTGATTTAACAATTACGCGGTTCTTCTCTTCATCGAAGATCCAAGCGTTCAAGATAACGCCCGTTTTCTTAGACGTACTTATATGCCTCGAAATTTCAATGTAATCACCGAAGACAATCATCTGTCCAAAATAACCAGTAACCCCCTTCGCAAAGGTCTCAGCGCGATCAACCGAAATCAATATGCTTATGACAATCGCCGAAATAATCATAACAAGAGCTAAAAAGCCGCCAAGCAATGTAGAGAAACGATTAGCCGACTTTTCAGCGATTTCACTTGCACAGAATTTATCAGATTTCATCTAAACCATTCTCTGTCTAAACAGAAAAGCTTCAATCGAACATCTTTATAGTTGATGAACGATTCTCCGAAAAAATTGACGAACAAATTATCAACACATCGATGCCGATAGCTTACATGCTGAGGGTAAGAAATATTTATAGTCAGGTTTTCATTGCTAATAAAAAAGTTAATTTTTTTATAAATCTCAGAACGAATTCTTCGGTCCGGTTCCCTTCTTACTTGCTTCATTAAAACGTCGTAGGCAGGAGACCTAAGATTGGAAAAATTGAGAGCGCTGTTTGACTCAAACATGCTCACAAAATAATCCGTATCCGGTAAGTCAAGTGTCTGAGAAAGAAATGATATATCTGCCTTGGCTGACTTTATGCGCTCAAGCAGTGAATCAAAGGCGAGTGCAGAACATTCTGTTTCAATTCCAAAAATTGCAAAACTCTTCGCGAAGTGGCCGCACATTGCTGCCCCCTGCGTGAGAGCATCCGGATAATCGACTCTGACCTTTGTCCCAGAGTATCGACTGCACGAATCAGGATTATTAGGGATGGAGTCTGGAACATTTGAGTAACCAAGCAAACCAGGCGGAATAAATCCATGCGCTGGGGTATGATCTGGAAGAAATAAATTCACAAACTCTTCACGCTTGAAGGCCAAAGTCAAACATTTCCGAAATTCGTGATCAGCAGTAGGCGGCTTTGAGGTATTTAGTGCAAGAATCCATGTAACAGATGCAGGTGCTGTTATTTGTCGAATTTTATCAATGCTTTTAGCATAACCCGATTTCATTGGTATCAGCGTTGTGTCATGTACAAAACCAGTTTTTACACCTTCTATCGCCTGCGATTCTGACATTTCATGGATTTCCATTTCCCTTATAAAAGGCTGCTTACCATGAAACTGACCGAATCTTTTCAAATACAAAACCAGCTTCTGTTTTGAAACGTCTAGCCGTACGAATTGAAAAGCCCCAGTTCCAAGAGAATACGGCTGGTAAGAGCGTTTAGCTATCTTAGCCACCGGCGCGGCCAAAAAAGAAAGAAATGGTGGAAATGGCGCTATCAGTTCGATGTCAAATGAATCATCTGAAACGCGTCTAATGTTTTTAATATGCTCAGAAAAAAATGAGGCTGAAGAACTTTCAGAAAACAACTTTTTCAAAGAATAAATAACGTCTTCTACGCTTAGATTTGAACCGTCATGAAAAAGAACCGATGTGTCTAGAACAAAAGAATATTTTGTACCATCATCGCTGACACTCCAAGATCGAGCAAGACTGGGTTCGACTTCCAATGAATCGTTTATACGAACGAGTCCTTCAAAAATTAAATCAGCGATCGCCGCGTCTGCTGTTGAAAGAATACTCGATGGTTCCAACGTTCTAGGCACAGAATAGGTTGATTTCCGGTAAATCGAAATCTCTCGAAACCTTCCGTTCAGTGCAAAAAACAAAACAAAACAAGTAAACGCTAGTGAAAAGACAACCAAGATGGACACGGGCTTAAATTTCTTGCTCATTAAAACACCAGCGGAATTAATTTAAATTTTGTGAGGTTTTTGTATTCAGCATACTCTGGGCAAGAACTTTGCAACAGCCGTTCCTCGAAATGAATGCGCGTTACCGTGAAAAAAAACTGGGCCAAATAAACAAAACAATTGCCAAGTGAAGGAGTGTAAAGAAGCCATCCAAGACTTGCGAGAAGATATCCCGCGTAGATTGGATGCCGCACGATGCGATACAAACCAGAGGTCTTTAGTTCTCGAAAGCCGGGTACGATGCCAAAACTTTTGTCCAACTCGAGAAGAGAGATTCCTGAGATGGCAAGTCCGGCAACCGTGAGAACTAAATATAAATCGTTATTATCGGTGTAATTGTAGCTATACAAGAGCGGACAAATTACTGATGCCCACGAAACAAATAGCGCTACCGTAGAAGTGTCGCGGGTTCGATGAGGAGCCGACCGAAATACGCAGATTGAACCAACCAATCCAACGAATGCTCGCATACACCAAAGAAGAGAGGAGTGTTCAACCGCTTTAAAACTTGACCAAGCGAAGAAAAAAAACATGAACAAAAATAAAACGATCTTTGATGCTACCACTTTCATAAAAATCAAATACCAGGGTTACCCTCTGAAAAACTTTTCGATTCAGTTTTGGGTGCTCTGTCCTTCTTCTCCCCTGCATTTGCAACAATTTGAATCGAGGCCAACAAGAATGTGATTGCAATCAAAACTTGAGAAACTCTTTTCATACTCAACCTTTCTAGTTAGAAAAAACAAAATTCGAAACAAGCTCAGCAAACATATCGCTCTTGTCAATAAAAGGAAAATGCCCGCTGTTGGGAATTTCGGTGTGGGTTATAAATTTAGGGTTCAGTAGAGCGGCCTGTTTCACATATTCAGGCAGGGTAATTCCATCATCAGAACCCACGATGCTTAGTGTGGGAATAATTATCCCCTCAACCACGGGCTTTAAGTTAAGTGAACTTACAAATTCAGACCAAATGGAATCTCGCAGTATAGCATTGTATCTTATCTCTGATAACGCTCTTTTTCCTCTTTCCAGAGATTGTTCAGGAAAATAAAGAGGCAACCAAGCGAGACAGAGGTCTCGATAATACTCATTTGGCTCGACGTCTGACGATATTTGTTTCGTTTTCTGAATCACAGAATCCAATAAATCTTTCTGCCGAAAGTGACGGTTTCTAAAATCGGTGAATGAATTATCGCAGATCCAAGAACACAGAATCAGTTTACGCACTTTCGACGGAAAGTTTTTGTAGAATTCAAGAGCTAATGCTGCTCCAAAGGAGTGCCCAAAAATTGTAACATTTTTAGATTGTTGGATGAGGTCGTCGACAACCCAATGAAGCTCTTTCATAAGGCCATTAATCGAGTGGTCCCCAATTTGTCCTTGGTCATAAGATGCGACAGAAAGTCTTTTTGTTATCGATGGCAGGGCTGGTACAAAGTAATCTGAAGACATGCCTGGACCGCCATGAACCATCAAGAGGCAATGATCTGTACTCCGTTGTTCATTGAATTTGTATTTAATCTCAATCATTTCATCTTCACTCGCTGTTGATATGAATAAATTGAGTTACGCAATACATTTCACCCTGAGCATTGAGCGCATTATCGGCTTTGGGCTCTTTCCGAGTACACAGTTTACCCGTGCGACCCAGCTTAGTTACAACAGTATTAGGCTCTCCACCATCACTTTCCCGTTAGGTGTTAAATATTTCGATCTACGGACAGCTTATATCTCCAATTTGGTAACAATATCGGTAATTTTCGTTAATAAATTCTTCTCAGCAACGAGCGAACCTTTGGAGCATCCCCATTCCAACGGACTCTTCAGTTAACCATTGAGCACTCTCTCAACTCGAGCGAATTCATCATGGTCAGGACAGTACAGACCGAAATGTGGCCTGATACGTGGGTTGAGGCCGACGACACTCGGCTGCCACGAGTGTTTCTCAACATTCTTTCCAACGCCATTGAGGCGGTCACAACAACGGACGTTGATTTGTGGGTCTATGCCCAAGGGAATAGCGGCGAGTTAGGGAATGTTGGCAAAGTAGACGCTGGTGGAAACAATATTGAAGTGCGCGTGGGCAACTCAGGCAGCTACATTCCTCCGGACGCATGCGACAAGCTGTTTGACCTCTTTTACACGAGCGGAAAGAAGGGCGGCACGGGACTTGGGTTGGCGATCGTCAGGAAGATTATCGAGGGCCATGGCGGGCATGTGAAGTGCCAGAGCGAGCGCACGGCAGATGCCCCACAGGGCAAAGTTGAGTTTGTTTTCACGCTGAGGGCATCGGTTCAGCCAGAATTCGACACTGTTGAGCCTCAAGCACTACAGCCTTCGCTGACTGCCGCTGTTGAAAGCAATGCATTTGCTTCGAAAGAGATACCGCAGCTTCCAAAGGTCATCTTTCTCGATGACTCACCCCTTGCGCGCTGGGCCTGGGAAACAAAGCTCAAAGGTAAGGTTGAACTGTTGGTCTTAGGCGGCCCCAAGGCGTTTTGGACAAAAGTCGCCGACAGCTCAATTGGTCTCAACGAAATCCACACCATCATCACCGACCACTATTTTGCGCCCGATGAAAAGGTGACCGGCTTGGAATTCGCGTCCGAGCTTCGAGTGAGGGAATTCAAAGGCCGCATTCTCCTGGCTTCCAACGGTGAATTCACTGCTAACGAGCTCGCCGGCATTGTGGATAAAATTGTGGATAAGCAGCCGGCTGAGTGGGAAACACTGAACGCTTGAGGGAGTTAGCCAACAGCAACGTAAGCCAGAGGAATGGGCCCTCGCTGAAGTGGCGATATTCTAATTTACCACGCTCTCTTGCGCTGACTTTGTCGGTGCGGGAGCCGCTGGCTGTGACTGTTCTTGCGCTGTGCTTTGGGCTTTCGCTGTTTCAGCTGGTGTCGGGCGCAACCCTGCAAGGTTTTCAAGATTTCAATGGGTTCAATACCCAGCAGCTGATTGCTACAGTGCTCAAAGTTGTGACGTTGTTTATTGCGCTCGCCCTGTTGCCCACAGCAGCGGGTGTGTTGCTGGGTGTTGCGGCGGCGTCGGGCTTTGCTGCGTTGTATGCTTATGTTCGCGCGCGGCGGTTTTATGCGCGGCATGATGCGACTGCTGTGGTGGCGGTGAACGCTGGTGGTGCGGCTGCCGCTCGGGCGAGCGCCGAGATTCAAGCGAAAACAGCGGACAGTTCCGCGACTCAGGCGGCAGGGAAACCCA
>JBEDKY010000286.1:0-11515 GCA_041171905.1 Pseudomonadota bacterium | reverse complement strand
TTGTGCACATCCACCCTTTGTGGTTGAGCACAATTCAGTTTTTGAATTTGTACCTTCTTCAGGGCGGCGTCTGGGCTCGGGCGCTGCATTTGATTGCCAGATCGTCGAAATGGAACTCGGACAAAATGGACGGCTCTTCGTTTATACAGATGGTCTGATGGAAAATACCGGCCCTGACGGCAAGTATCTCACCCAGCGAAAATTGAAGTCGCTGTTGCAAAATTCCCGTTCGCAGAAACCCGAACTTGCGAGTCAGGCGATTCATCATGCGCTCGAAAATTTATGGAGAAATCAGGGCGAGCGGGATGATGCGACGTTCTTGATTGTCGACTGGGCCCGAGCCTGAGACTGTTCGAACTCAACCTCTGAGAAGTCTTGAACCAAACATTTGACTTGCATCAGTGCTATTCACGCACGTGGATTTCTGATAGAAAGGGAGATGCTCTTTTGAGCATCATTTTGGGCTTCAACAGGGGTTTTGCTTGTCAGCAAATTGTGACAGTGACTCATTAGACTCAGGTCATTCCTCCAAATCCAAGTTACATGCTCTGATCATCGGTGCGATCGGTGTTGTTTTTGGTGACATTGGAACATCTCCTTTGTACGCCATCCGCGAGTCCTTTCACGGTGATCATGCTTTTCAGGCGAATCAGGTGAACATACTGGGTGCACTTTCGCTAATTTTTTGGTCACTCACACTGATCATCAGCTTAAAGTATGTGGTGCTGATTTTACGGGCAGACAATAAAGGCGAGGGCGGTATTTTGGCCCTCGAGACTCTTGCCAGAAAGACCGGCGGCATCAGCACGCAACGAATATCTTATCTGATTCTGCTCCTTGGTATTTTCGGGTCCACGCTTCTTTATGGTGACGGCATCATCACTCCGGCAATCTCGGTCCTGTCGGCGCTCGAGGGATTGAAAGAAGCGACTCCGATGTTTGAGCCCTACGTGGCGCTCATCACAATATTTATTTTATTTGGAATATTTTCGGTGCAGAAATTCGGCACCGACAGAATCGGCGCCATCTTTGGGCCCATCACCACCATCTGGTTTGTCACTCTGGGGATTCTCGGCATCAACAAAATTGTCGACAATCCTTCCGTTCTTGCAGCGATGAATCCGATGTATGCGCTGCAATTTTTTGCCGAGAACGGCCTGCGCGGATACGTCATCCTCGGAACAATTTTTCTGACTGTGACAGGCGGTGAAGCTCTCTATGCGGATATGGGGCATTTCGGTAAGTTTCCCATCCGCATTGGCTGGTTCACACTGGTGATGCCTTGCCTCCTGCTGAATTACTTTGGACAAGGTGCGCTCATCCTTCAGGACCCGACTGCCGTAGAGAATCCATTCTATAAGCTTGTCCCTTCATGGGCTCTGTATCCAACCGTCGCGCTTGCCACCATGGCAACGGTGATTGCATCTCAGGCTCTTATTTCAGGTGTTTTTTCCCTCACCAAACAAGCCATTCAGCTCGGTTATTTCCCGCGTATGAAAGTTGTGCACACGTCCGACAAGCAAATCGGACAAATCTATGTGCCGTTTGTAAACTGGGCTCTGTGCATTGGTTCGATTTGGCTCGTCATTGAGTTTCAGCGTTCTTCTGCGATTGCAGCTGCCTACGGCATTGCGGTTTCGTTGACCATGCTGGTGACGACTGTCCTTGCCTTCATCGTCGCCCGTTCTGTCTGGAAGTGGTCATTGCCATTTGCGCTGATGGTCATTGGCCCTCTTATTCTCATCGACATCGCCTTTTTCGGCTCAAACTCGCTCAAAATTCTCAACGGCGGCTGGATTCCACTCGTCATCGCCTGCGGGATTTATTTGCTGATGATCACTTGGATTCATGGTCGTCAGTTGTTGGCAGCGGGGCTCGCCGAGCATTCCATTCCATTCACGCAGCTCGTCGATGAATTTGTGAACCCGCATTACGGACGCGTCGAAGGCACGGCCATCTACATGTCGGGACGGCCCGACACTGTGCCGCTGGCGCTCAGTCACAATCTCAAACACAACAAGGTGGTCCACCGCCGTGTCATCCTCATCACCTTCATCACCAAAGACGTTCCACATGTTTCGCGCGCCAAGAGACTCGAGGTTGAGGAGCTGACGCACGGTCTGCTGCGCATTCGTGTCTCGGTGGGTTTCATGGACGATGCCGATTTCGCAGGTGTGCTTGAGCTTGCCAATGAGATGGGGCTGAACATCGAGCCTGATGCAACCACCTTTTTCCTTGGACGCGAAATTGTTCTCGCAACCCGCAAGGCGGGAATGGCGCTCTGGCGCGAAAAGCTGTTTGCCTTCATGGGACGCAACGCTCTCTCGCCGGTGACTTACTATAATCTTCCGGCCAAGCAGGTCATGGAAGTCGGTGTTCAAATCGAAATTTAATTGCTGTCCTTGGTCGCGATATCTGCTGTGGCACTGCGCGCAGGCTGGAGCGACCAGCGGACGAAAATGAGCGCTCCCGTCAGGACCGCTCCTGCCGATATGATGACCATGAATGCGAATTGATTGACTCCCGCCAAGGCACTCCCCGATGCAAAAAGGAGAAGCGTAGCGAGGCTTGTGAGTGCGTTGGCAACACCGTTCACTTTTCCACGCACACCTTCAGGAAGGCTTGTTTGACGGATTTCTGTTTCACCCAGACTGAAACCATAGAGTCCTATTCGTGAGAGGAGGATGGTCAGCAAAAAAAGCCAGCCGCCCAAAGCTTCTGTGTAGAAAAATGGCAACGAGAGGAGCAGGATGAGCGCCTGAAACACGATGAAAAAACGTGTCGCGGTGATGAGTCCGAACTGCCTTCGCACCCGTGGAAAGATAACGGTTGCAAGCAAGCCAAAAATGGCTCCTAGTCCACGAAATACTCCAAGCGTCGTTTCGGACATGTTCCAGCCGCCCTTTAAAAATCCCGTCAGCAGAACTCCGTGCGGACTCAGGGCCGACAGCCATAAAAAGGCATACGCCACCATCGCTGGTGCCGCAGGTTGCCTTGCAAATTCGGACCAACCCGCAGTTATTTGCGAAAGCAGACTGGACCTTGCGGCAGTGGAACTTTCAGTTTTCAAAAGCTGCAGACGATTTGAGGAGTGAAATACGTTTCGCAAAATCAGCAGTTCGGGAATAAATGAAACCGCATTCCAAACAACGATGACGGCAAAGCCGGTCAGGCGGTTTCCTTCATTGCCAGCGGCCAGAATAGTTCCTGCAATGACGGGAGCCAGAACCTCTGTGAGCAGGTCGAGCCTTTGCAGGCGGCTGTTAAAGCGGCTGAGCTGATGCGCGGGCACGGCTGTCGGAATCCAATCGCTGCCCACCGAAATGTCCATCAGTCCGGCCCCCAATGCCGAGGCGATGCTGCCAAGGGAGATTCCCGCCAAAAGCGGCCACAATGCCGGCTGAGTCCAAAGAGCTGCTGAGGTATCCGTTTTTTCGGCGAGCTGAAAAATACAAAACGCCACACACAAGACGCTGACGAGTTGCAGGGTGGTGGCCAGAGCTGCCGTGTTCAGTCGCTTCCATTGATCGATGACACCAGCCAGCCAAGGCTGGAAAACAAAGGCGCCGAGTTTGGCAATCAGATATAAGAAGGCCACCAGTGGCAGTTGCGAAGGAAAGAGCATTATCAGCGTGACGGGTACGGCAAAATCCCATGCCTGATCGCCACATCGGGTCAGCAAACGGCTGAGGAGGATCCTGTTTTGTAGAGTCTCGTCTTGGTTTTGAGCCAATTTTCGTGCCCTCCTTGTGCTGGGTCGAGCCGGATACTCGCCTGAAATTCGGTGTTTTGCCAACTTTTACCGGGAAACCAGCTATCTCGAGTGGGTTTCGTCCTTGGAACAAGATTTCAGGGTGTGTATCTTTTTACTTGGCTTAAATTCGGAAATTCGCCTAGTGCATCTGGCACCTGAGGGAGGATTCGCACGCATGTTCAAGCATTTTGCCCAGCCCGCTTCGAAAACCGCCATTCTCGCATTTGTTGTCAGTCAAACTGTGTTTCCTGCCGCGGCCGATCCGGCAAAGATTTTTACCGCCGAGTACACGATTCCCGTGCAGGAAGATGATCTCAAACCTTATGCCTCCCACAAGATAGATTCCTACAGGGTGACGGTCGGAGAAACGGGTCAAACTGTCCTGTCATTTGAAATGCCTGAAGACCTGAGCGCTGGACGCAAAACCCCAGTTTCATTTGTTGAAATCGAAAACGACGGAAAAGAGCGCGTCCTGAAAGGATCTGCGGGAACAATTCGTTGCTCAATTCCATGGTTGACAAGCAACTGCCGCATCGAATTTTCGGCAGCTGTCGTTCCCTCGGAGTCTGATTCCGTCGATTTTCTTCTCGTGAAATATGGGTTTGCTGACGGATGGATACAAAGACTTCTGGCTGTGGACAGTTTCAGCACTGAACCAATTGGTAACGTGCGCGTGCTTGGCGCAAAAACTGATCAATGATTTCGAGTTGTCGAGTCCTTCGACAACCGCGTTCATTTTTTTCACAGTGATTTCGGCCGATTTTTTTGGCATGCCGTCTGCTTCTCACGAGGTTGGAGTCGCGTCCTGAGCGGGCGACTCGAACCGCTGGGGAGTTGAGTCGTGAGAACGAATAAAAGATTTTTGCATGTGTTGCTGTCCGGCATTGCTCTTGCGCAGGCAGCCATGCTCCTTCCGTCCTGTTCGGATTCAAATTTCACTTCCGACCGCGCTGTCAAGCCAGCTCCTGCGGACGGAGGAAACAAGTCTCCTTTGGAGAATGGCAACAATTCAAAACCGGGAGGCGGCAACCTGACCGATCCGGGTTTTGCTGAAGCAGGACGCACGCTCGATCTTTATGTGGTCATGGATAAGTCCGGTTCACTCTATGTGGATCCTGCGACGCAGCGAATGAACTCTGGCAGTGACCCCACGTGCAAGCGATTCGATGCGCTTCTTGCTCTCGTCGATTCTCTGCGTGGAAAGCTCAAATCCAACGAACAGGTCCGCATGACTCTTGTCACGTTCAGCAAAAGTGCGAGAAGCCTTGGAACCATGGACGGAGTTCTTGCGCAAAGCCGCGAGCAGGTCAGCAAAAAGTTTCGCGCGGGTGTGTGTGACAACCCAGACTATGATACGACAAACTATGAGCGCGGTATCAGTGTTGCGTTGCAAGAACGCGCAGCCAACCTGAGCACAGGAAAACTCGACCTCGAGAGCGTCGTCTTCTTTTCAGATGGAGCGGCGAAAGACCAGGACGCAGGTCTTCTTGAGCAATCCATCCGCAGGCTGAATGCTGCATTTCCAAGTCGCATTTATGGCGTTCTTCTCGGCCAGACCAGCGACCGCTGCGTGTTGAAAGACGCCTCCGGCCGCGCTCTGCAGACCAGTGAATGCATGCTGAAAGTGGTCGGCAATGTGCCGCAGAAACTTCTCAGTGTCGATGACGCGAATGGACTTGCTGCGGCGTGGTCTGATTTGGTCAATAAGTAAAAATAAAGTTCGCAGGAGGCAGAATGCAGGGGGTCGTGGTCTGGTGGATGAAACGAGACCTCCGCTTAAACGACAACATGGCCCTCGACGCTGCGTTGAGGGCTGCCGCGCAGCAAAACTGCTCTCTTGTTGCATTGTGGATCACAGAAACGGAAGCATTGACTGCCGATGAGTTTCACGTCCGACGTGAAAAATTTGTTTCCGAATGTCTGGCCGAACTCGAATCCCGCCTGCGGCCGCTCAACGTGAGTTTATTGATTGCCGAAGGGCGGGCTACAGACGTTTTCAAAAGCCTGCTGACGCAGGGGCTTAGATTTGTTTTTTCCCACGAAGAAACAGGAGTTCTCTGGACTTTTAAACGTGACCTTCAATTGAAGGACTTGTTTAAAAGTTCGAACGTCATATGGACAGAGTTTCCGACCAACGGGGTTGTCCGCGGGCTTAAGGATCGCTCGCGCTGGCAGGGCGTCAGACAAGCGAGGCTTGCATCACCGATGCCCCCCGAACCTTCGTATGTCTGCCGTGAGGAGTTCTCGCTGGAGCGTCTTTTGACGTTTGCTGAGAGCAATCAGGTGCGCTTTTTCAGTTGGTCGGAGCGCAGGCAGACTGCCCTGTTGCGCGCGGCCGCTCAGGCGACGCAGGGTCAGCAGCGCGGGGGAGAATCTGTTGCTCAGGGGTTGCTTGGAAGATTTTTGTCGGCAGACGTTCACCCAAAATATTTGCTCAGCATATCCAAGCCGCACGATGCACGTTACTACAGTTCACGACTGTCACCATTTTTGGCATTTGGATGCATTTCATCAAAACAAATTCACGCTCGGTTGTCCTCACACGAACATCCGCTCGACTCACGCTCCATCAAGGCATTCAACAGCCGTCTTGCATGGCGATGTCATTTTATTCAAAAGCTGGAGAATTTTCCGGAGATGGAGGTGCGTGAACAGAATTCGGCTCTCGTTGATTTGCGGCCCGAAATGAGTGCAGAGGATTTTGAGCGATGGCATCATGGTCAGACAGGTTTTCCGCTGGTGGATGCCTGTTTGAGAAGTGTCCATCAGACAGGTTTTCTCAACTTCAGGATGCGTGCCATGCTGATGAGCTTCGCAACTCATCTGATGTGGCGCGACTGGCGCAGACCCGCTTGGGATCTGGCGCAGGCATTTTTGGACTTCGAGGCGGGAATTCACTTCTCACAAGTTCATATGCAGGCATCTGTGACAGGCAACAACCAAATCCGGATTTACAACCCACAGAAACAATCCGAAGAAAATGATCCGGATGCGCGCTTTATCAGGCAGTGGGTTCCGGAACTGCGTGACGTTCCGCTTGCGAATATCCATGCGGGCGAGGGGCTGCCGGCGAAGTATCCCAAACCGATTTTGGAATTGAAATCGGCCATGGCACACGCGCGCGAGCAATTATTCAAAAAATTCAGAGACACTGATGTCCGCGCGGAAGCAAAAAAAGTACAAGAGCAACTGGGCAGCCGTGGCGGGCCACTTTCGTGGCGCGGGCGCCGCTCCAAACAAAAAAAGGCAGTGCCCAAAAGCCTGTTTGACGAAGACTGACGGTTTAACAGCCCGCATGCAGCTCATCATTTTCAGCATGATGATCAATCTTAACGCTGCTCTTCGACAAAATTTTACTCTTTGTCGGGGTCGCGCGAATCACGGATGCTCGGCTTGGGTGTGCGCAACTCTGAAGTGTCCATTTGTTTGAGCTGACGGGACAGCAGCACAGAGTTGTGAACAAGCTCTTTCACAGAACGCTTCATATAACGTGAGCGTTTGAAGAGGGCGACGTTGTTTTCCATGTCCTCCTGAATCCATCCGCGGCTCCATCCAACAAAGTTGAAGGGTGGAAAGGTGAAGCCGATATCAGTGAAGAACGTGTTCATTTGTCCGACCACCTGCTGGATGTTGTCTTGCCCGCCGGTGACGATGAAAGCCGCAACTTTGTTTTTTATCAAAACGCGATCGGAAAGTGTGATCTGGTTCTGAACAGTGTTCAGGCGCTCGACCATTTTGTAATACAGAGAAGATGCATTTCCCCAACGAATCGGCGTTGCCAGAAAAACCACATCGGCCCACAGCACGAGGTCACGGTAAACTTGTGTCATGCCATCGTTGGCGTCCATGTCTGTAATTGAGCAGGGCCATGTGCAGGCCTGCTCATGGCGGCTGTAGTATCCTTCGCAGTGTCTGAATTTGAGATCACGCAGTTTGAGCATTTTTGTTTCGGCCCCGAATTCGCTCTTGGCAATGCTTAAAGCATTCTCGAGGGCATGTTCCGAAGTCGAGGTGCGCGGCAGTTCGGGGTTGAGGTTGGTTGTCGAAATTCCCAGTACGTTGAGAGACGTCGGTGTGGTTTGATAGCGCAGATGGCGGAGATCTTCGACGGGGTCATGATCATGTTCAGCCTTGAATGCTGCGGTCGCTGGTTTCTCTGAAACCAAAATCGCGTCGCCTTCAACTTTGACTGTGTATGTCGACTGGCAATCCTTGAATCCCGCAGGAGCTTTTCCGGTCACGATGTTGTACTGCCAGCCATGCCATGGACAAGCGATAAATGGTTCGCCTTCGATGATCTGAATAAATCCGTCACCCAGACTTCCGCCGCGGTGCAAACACGCGTTCCCGAGCGCGGTGATTTTTCCGCGGTAGTTGAAGAGTGCGATCTTCTTGCCGTTCAATTCAACTGGGCGATGTGAGTTCTCGGGAAGGTCCGCAAGGTTCAATACTTTTACGAATGACATCTTCACTCTCCGCTTGGGTCGCGCACAGGTCGCTTTATTGAGGTTGGAAATTAATTTCTGCCACCACGGGGATTTTAATTTAACCTGTCGAAAGGAGTGAGTTTGATGTCAAAATGCTCCGACCCTGGATGAGTTGGCATCTGAGTTCGATTTGCTGCTTTTGTTCGCTTGTGTGTTTTCATGTGTCTTAAAGTATAATGAAATAATTAAATCTTATCGGTTGGTTAAGTCTTTATTGATATTGATTCTCATTTGCGGTAGAGCAACTGGCAGTGGAGGGGATTACCATGAAACCAATCATTTTTATTGCCGCGTCACTTGCCTGCTTTTCGGCTTCCGCTGTTGCCCAGCAGGAAAAAAAGACCGTCAACGTCTATACAACCCGTCATTACGATGCAGACCAAAAACTCGCGGCCGAGTTTCAAAAGAAAACCGGAATCAATGTTCGAATCGTGCAAATAAAAGAGCCCGCACAGCTGCTCTCTCGGGTCATTGAGGAAAAAGAAAAGAGCGAAGCCGACATCATTATGACCACCGATGTCGGAAACCTATGGCGTGCGTCAGAGGCCGGACTTTTTCAGCCGCTCTCCTCCACGGTGGTCAGCAAGGGAGTTCCGTCTGCATTCAGAGACTCGGGTGATCTGTGGACAGGACTCGCGATGCGCGTGCGCTTGATTGCTTTCAACAACCAGAAGGTCAAACCGGAACAGGTTGCGCGACTTGAGAATCTCACTGCCCCAGAGTTCAAGGGACGCCTTTTAGTCAGAAGTTCGAATCACGTTTATAACCAGTCACTCGCCGCGACGCTTTTCGCAGCCATCGGACGTGATGGGCTGTTGGCGTGGTCCAAAGGTGTGACTGCGAATCTGGCCCGGAAGCCGCAAGGCGGCGATACCGACCAAATCAAAGCGATTGCTGCTGGTGAGGGTGATGTCGCAATTGTGAACAGCTATTATGTTGCCCGATTGCTGGACTCACAAAACAACCCCGACAAAGAGCTGATGAAGAATATTTCGGTGGTTTTTCCAAATCAAAAAGACCGCGGCGCGCATGTGAATTTGAGCGGTGCAGGCATTACAAAACACGCTAAAAACGTTGCCGAGGCGCGGCTGTTCATCGAGTTCCTTGTCAGTCCCGCAGGGCAAGAAATTTTTGCTGACGCCAGCAAGGAGTATCCAGTTCGTGCAGATGCGAAAGCACCTGCCGTGTTGCGCCAGTTTGGTCAGCCTAAACTCGATCTCAAAGGGCTTGCGCTGATTGGCAAGCACACGCCGGATGCCGTTCGCGTTCTGGACGAGGCAGGCTGGCGTTGAATTCGTTGGTGAGATTTTTCATCATCATCTGTGCATTGATTTTTATTTCGCCGGTGTTGGCTCTTGCCGGTGAGGCGCTTCATGCGCTGTTTGCGACCGAAGCCCGCCTCAGTCAGGAACTGTTGATCCGTTATGCCGGCAATTCTATTTTGCTTCTGCTCGGAAGTGTCGGCGGGGCTGTTTTTTTTGGTTGTTTCTCGGCCTACCTCTGCTCGCGGTTTGAGTTCGCCGGGCGGAGGGCGTTGTTGCTGCTGTCTTTACTGCCGCTTGCCGTGCCGAGCTACCTGGTCGCATACACTTGGGTTGATTTTTTGATCGCACAGGGTGTGCATGGCGGCTCGTTGAGAAATCTACCTGTCACGTGTCTGATATTTTCGCTGTGCCTCGCGCCCTATGTTTTTCTGCCAACCTACGGCGCTTTGACTCAGGTCTCTGCTTCGCTCTCCGAAAGTGCCCGCCTGCTTGGAAAAGGGCCGTTCAGGGTGTTTTTTTTGATAGAGCTTCCGCTGGTCCGAGCTGCTGTCTTTGCTGGTTCTCTGTTGGCTGGCATGGAAGTTTTGGCTGATTTTGGAACCGTTGATTTTATGGCCGTCGACACGTGGAGCACCGGAATCTATCGCAGCTGGTTTGGCTATGGCGACAGAACCCGTGCTGCGTTGTTTTCTCTCCTTTTGTTCATGTTTTCCGGAACGCTGTTATTTGCTGAGGCACGGCTGCGTGAGAGAAAAAATCTTGCTGGTCGTGGCCGGAGCGCTTCCCTTGTCCGTCGGCGTCCTCTCCCTTCCGCTCTGTGGTTTCCGAGTTTTCTAATCGCTGCTTGTCCAGTGCTGCTCGGGTGTCTGCTGCCGTCATTGATCCTGTTCAAGAGCTCGTTCACCGATGCGACCGCCCAGCTTTGGACAAGCACGCTCATGCCGGCTGCTACGACACTCATAATGGCATCCTCGGCGGGCGTCCTGGTCTTGCTGCTCGGAATTGTTTTTGTTTATGCGCTGCGCTTTTCATTTGGACGCATTTGGAGCTCGGTTGTACGTTTAGCCTCACTTGGCTACGCGCTCCCGGGTGGCGTCATAGGCATAGGTTTTCTCGTTCTGCTGGCGCCTTTCTCCATGACGGGCAGCGTCGTCGGTCTATTGCTGGCTTATTGTGTGCGCTTTGCGACCATTGGAGTTTCCACGATTGAGGCGGGATGGTCGGCAATTCCTCGTGCCTATGAAGAACAGGCGAGGTTGTTGGGGCGCACTCAGGGCGGTGTTATTCGCTCGGTGAGTCTGCCGCTTTTGCGTAAGAGTCTCGCTTGCGTATTTATTTTGACCTGCATTGATGTCATTAAAGAGCTCCCTGCAACGATGCTGCTGCGACCCTTCGATTTCGAGACTCTCTCTATCCGAACTTACAATTTGGCTTCAGATGAACGATTGGCCGAGACAGCGCCGTCATCGCTTCTGATGGTCGTATTGAGTCTCGCGGGAATTCTTCTTGCAGCTCGTTTCGGCGCATTCTCATTGACCCAGACCGATCAGAATGGATCTGCAAATGAAAACTAATCCGTCCGCGCTCGAAATGATGAACGTTTCGTTTGGCTATGGTTCCGCAAAAAGCACGCTGCAACAGCTCAGCCTGTCTGTGGAGTGTGGCGAGCGTGTGGCAATAGTAGGTGCTTCCGGTATCGGAAAAAGCAGCCTGCTGAGGGTTGCGGCGGGTCTTGAGAAAATTTCTTCAGGTGAAATTCGCATCCATGGAGATGTTGTCTCGTCGGCAGATAATTTTGTGCCACCTGAAAAGCGCAGGGTGGGAATGGTTTTTCAGGATTGGGCTGTCTTTCCGCATTTGAATGTTTTTGAAAATATCGCCTTCGGATTGGCCCGCCGCGGACGCGAAAAGTTGGAGCAGCAAAGAGTTGAGCAACTGCTTGAAGAGTTTGAACTCAAAGATCTCGCCAAGAGGCTTCCTTCCACACTCAGCGGTGGCCAGTTGCAGCG
>JBEDKY010000285.1:0-3484 GCA_041171905.1 Pseudomonadota bacterium | reverse complement strand
CAGGAATTTTCACTGAAAGAACAGCGGTCAATCCTTCACGGATATCATCCGCAGACAAACCTTCTTTGAGACTCTGTGCGCCCTTGTCATCAGTCGCCAGGGAGTTGACCACGCGGGTCAGAGCTGAACGGAAGCCGGTCAGGTGCGTTCCGCCTTCGACAGTATTGATATTGTTTGTGTAGGAAAAGACTGATTCAGAGTATCCGTCGTTCCACTGCAAAGCGACTTCAACAGAACAGTTGTCCTTGTCGGTCATCACATAGAGCGGCTTCGAATGAATTGCCGTCTTGGAACGATTCAAGAATTCAACGAACGAAAGAAGACCGCCGTCCGCCTTGAATTCGGCAGATTTGTCGGTGACCTCGTCCATCAATTTGATGCAGATTCCCTTGTTCAAGAAAGACAACTCACGCAGTCGACCCTGCAGGTGATCGAAACTCATTTCGGTTGTCTCGAAAATCGTTGCGTCCGGCTTGAACGTCGTGCGGGTTCCCGTCTGATCGGTTGTGCCGATCACCTGCACAGGACCCTGCGGAATACCGCAGCGATACTCCTGCACATGGACCTTGCCATTCTTACGTACCTCAACTCGGCAATAGGACGACAAGGCGTTCACAACCGAGGCGCCTACGCCGTGCAGACCACCGGATACCTTGTAAACACTGTTGTCGAATTTGCCGCCGGCATGGAGGACCGTCATAACCACTTCCAAGGCGGTGCGACCTTCGGAGTGGATGTCGACGGGAATACCGCGCGCGTTGTCGGCAACAGTCACGCTTCCATCAACATGCAGTGTGATCTCAATCGTGTTTCCATGGCCCGCAAGATACTCGTCGATACAGTTGTCCACGAGCTCATAAACGAGGTGATGCAATCCATTGACTGCAGTGTCACCGATATACATCCCAGGACGTTTGCGAACCGCTTCAAGGCCCTCAAGGATTTGGATCTGGCCTGCACCGTATTGGCCGCCGTCGGTCGATTGAGTTGCGTACTTTGGTTGGGAAAGGAAAAACATATGCGCAAAATCCCCTGTCTTCCGGAGCTCGGAAGCGCGTGTGAAAGTTCTCTGGAAAGTGCGTTTCAGAGCGAAAAATATACGTCAAAACAGCGCGCCAGCCAATCAGCCGGCCCGCCGGCGATCAAAAACGAGTCGGCACGAGCAAATAAAAGACATCGAGTCCTTTTTCTGCCTCACCAGTAATCATCACAGGACGGTTCACGTTCTCCCATGACGCCTTCAGATTTGAACCTGATAGAACGTTCAGGATGCCTGTGAGCAAGGTACCGTTGTAATTGACGACAAAAGGTTGCTCTACGGGCGCCGACAGTTCGACCACTTCTTCACCCTCCTTGAGACCGGGCGTAAAGCTCTGGACGTCTAGAACAGGTCCGTCAAAACCGAGCTTTATGATGCGGTTCTTGTCGGCGAAAAGCAGCACGCGGCGAACGCTTTCAAGCAGCGGGTTCAAGCCGATCGTCACCGAGAAGTTTACCTTCTGCGGAATAGCGGATGTATACGGAGGGTATTTTCCGGGAATGCACTTTGAAACCATCAGATAATTTTCGGTCTCAACCGCGAAAAACAACCGCTCACCATGCCAACGCAGGCGATAATCTGCGTCAGGATTGGCAGCGCAAAGACGGCGCAATTCATCCAATGCCTTTTTCGGCACAAGCACTGAGCTGTCTTCAACATTCTCTGCCATCAGTCCGTCTGTCAGCTGAGCCTTTGCGAGTCGGTAAGCATCAGATGCGACCGCCTGCAGGTTGAGGCCATTTGAAGAATCGGCCCAAATCAAAGCACCGTTTGCGTAGAATCTTGTGTCGTCGGTTGAAACGAAATCGCGGAATGCATTCACCCAGCGTTCGAGGAAATCACCTTTGACGACAATCGACGTTCCTTCCTGCGGAACAATGACGTCAGTTTGCGTTTGGTCCTGGACGAGTTGCAATTTTGCAGAAGAGCGCCCGCACTTGACCACGAGACGTTGTGGAAGTTCAGCAACGAGAGTGATTTTTTCAGGAGGCAACTGGCGGACATATTCGCTCAATTGTTTGCCGGAAACTTTAAGAACACCTTTGCCAGCATACTCTGCAGCGAAACTGTAGCGAATTGAGAGATTGTGACTCAGCGCGCTGACCACAACCTGGCCTTGTCCGTCGAATTGAAATTGTACCCAGCCCACATCACCGTCAGCCTGTGCTGCTGTCACGGCCGCAAGAGCACCTGCCAATTTGTCGCGGTCAATGACGGCACGAATGGACGCACTTGTCTCACCTGAAATATCGGCATTGTGACTTAGACTGCTCATGCGCTGCACTTGCATGGCTCAACTCCTCTGATGGCTTTTCTTTTGCTGCAATGGTCTACATGAGGAAGCACGGTGGGACAAGCGCCGGTCTGGATTGTGCACAGGGTCTTCTTCATCTTTATAAGAATGAATTTTTAATCTCTTTGAGTAGTTGAAGTAGTAGGTGGCCCGAAATTTTGTTGAAAACCCCGGTATTTTTTTATAAAACCCCGTTATCATTATGTTAATTAAGTTCAAAAGGTGTGGATAACGTGTGTATGAGAGGGTGCACAACCTGTGGGAAGCTCTCTTTTGCTGTGTATAAAGAGTCGCCCCAAAAAAGAGCAGCCATTTTTATCCACCAACAGTCCACAACTCATCCACATGTTTTGCACAACCCTCCGAGACAGCCCTTGAAACGAATGTGAGGGCCTCGTTCTGAGAGTTATCAACAGGGTCTTGTGGATAACTATTCTGGTAGACTCTGTAATGGCGAATAAACATTTGTAATTAATATATAAAATTTGTTTTTTTGTCTAAAATCTTGTTTGTGGATAACTCGCACACCAATGCGAAAATAGCGCAGTTCAGAGTTTGTCTCCTGTTGACAGCCTGTGGATAAGCTGTGGATAGGTCATTCTGCCATTTCCACGATGGGAGATTGATGCGTTGACTGAGCTTCTGACTGACATTGCTGACACCTCACTCGCGAGTGCGGCGCGGTTTCTTCGTTCAGGCGGATTGGTCGCGTTCCCCACCGAGACTGTTTACGGTTTGGGTGCAGATGCAAGATCGGCTGAGGCTGTTCGCCTGATTTATCAGGTCAAAGGCCGACCCTCGACAGATCCCTTGATAGTTCACGTTGCCTCTTTGGAGAGCGCTGAAGCGTTAGTCAACACAGCAGTGACCAACTCATGGCAACTAGACGCTCTCAGAAGTCTTGCGGAGGAGTTTTGGCCTGGTCCACTGACAATAATCCTGCCGGCGCATCCCTCTTTGGTTGCCTTTGAAGTTACATCTGGAACAGGGTGGGTTGGCCTGCGCTCCCCCGCGCATCCGGTTGCGCAGCGTTTTTTGCAGCACTGTGACGTTCCAGTAGCGGCTCCGAGTGCCAATCTTTTTGGTCATGTGAGTCCCACAACAGCCGCTCATGTCTGGAACGATTTTCCGCATGTGGATAACTTGTGGAT
>JBEDKY010000284.1:0-2641 GCA_041171905.1 Pseudomonadota bacterium | reverse complement strand
ATTTTGAGACCCGATATGGAAACCTTCTCCACACCGGCGATTATCGGGTCGATCGTTCCGCGCCCGAGGGCTCTGTCACACTCGACAATCTGGCGCGCATTACGGCTGGTCGGCAGACACTGCTGATGACTTCCGATTCGACAAACGTTTTTGTGAAGGGTCGCGATCGCGAGGAGAAGCAGATTGCTGACAGCCTGCTTGATCTCTTCAAGGGCGTACGCGGACGGGTTGTTGTGGCAACTTTTGCCAGCAATATATGGCGCGTGAAAAGTATTTTTGATGCGGCAAAAGCAAGTGGCCGCAAGGTGCTTCTCGTCGGCAGGTCGCTGCTGCGCAACTACGAAATTTCCCGCCGGCTCGGTATCATCGCTGACGTCGATGACAACTTTGTGGTCTCAAACGATGAGCTCAAATTCGTGCCCGCGAATGAGCTTTGCATCATTTGCACAGGCACACAGGGTGAAATGTTTTCGGGAGCCAACAGGCTTGCTTTTGGCAGCATGGAAAACATCCGGCTCGATGGTGATGATCTGGTGATTTTGTCTGCACGTGCGATTCCGGGTAACGAAAAGTCAATCAACGTTTTGATCAATCAGTTCTGGCGTCTGGGTTGCCGTGTGCTCACAGGCAAGGATGCCGACGTACACGTCAGCGGTCATGGCTACGTTGAGGACCTGCGAGATTGCATTGCGCTGGTGAAGCCGAAAATGTTTATGCCATTGCACGGCGAATATCGAAACCTTGTCCAGCACCTCAGTGTGGCGCAGTCGGCCGGAGTTTCTGCCGAAAATTGCCATCTGGTGGAAAATGGCGATGTGCTGACGATTGCTCCCGAACCTTTGGGTGTGACAGACCGCTGGGACTCAGGGCGTGATTTTGTCGGCAGTGAGCGCGTTGTGCCAGGCTCGAGCGACGTCCTGCGCAACCGAGTCATGCTTGCGCGCAACGGCATCATCGAGGTGTCTTTGCTTGCCGACGCAAGTCTCACGCGCCTGTTGGGCGAACCCAAATTTCAGGTGCGCGGTGTCTACGTTAAAGCAGATCGGGTTCTCGAGATTATAAAAGCTTCGTTCCGCGACCTCGTCCGCTCTCAGCGGAAGTCACATTGGACAGAGGAATCTCTCGGCGAAGAATTGCGTATTGCCATCCGGCGCGAACTTGAGTCGGACATTGGATACAAGGCGGTAGTGAGTATTTTTCTGCACAAAATCTGATTCTGCTCAGAGGAAGGCAGTGAGGAATGCCTCGACGTTGAGCCCAAGACGCTCGACCAGATAGCCTCCCTCTTGCACGAGTACGGTCGGCTTTTTCAGTGATCGGATGGTTTCTCCCAACGAATGGAAGTGCTCGGGCTGGAGTCCGAAATGTCCCAGCGGATCCTTGTCGGCGACGTCAAAGCCGCATGAGCAGACAACAAATTGCGGGTCGGCTTTTTTCAGTGCTTTTTCAAGCGCTGCATGAAAAGTATTAAAATATTCTTCCGGACCGCAGTGAGGCTCGAGCGGACAATTGAGATTGTAGCCGACTCCGTCATCGATGCCGATTTCGTGTTCGTAACCTGTAAAATACGGATATTCGATCGCTGGGTTGCCGTGAGTGCTCAGATAGAAGACGTCGGATGAATCGTAAAAGATCGACTGCGTGCCGTTGCCGTGGTGATAATCAAAGTCGATGAGCAGAACCTTTCCGTATTGAGAGAGGTATCTGGCCGCGATCGCCGCATTGTTCAAATAGCAATATCCGCCAAACAAGGCCGCTGCTGCATGATGCCCGGGTGGACGCGCCAGTGCATAGGTTGTTTCGCCCGTCTTTTTGAGGTGCTGTGCGGCCGCGTAGGCACCAGATGCTGCTGCGATGGCCGCTTGCCAGGTGTCGCTCATGATCGGCGTGCCGACGTCAAAGCAATAATATCCAGCCGTGAATACTGTCACCGGCTCATAGACCGGCACACGCCTGTCGCAAGGAAACACGTAAGGCCAAATCACTTCGTCCTTTGAGAGCATCTGCGAACTTTCAAGAAAGCGCACATAAGCTTCATCGTGGACGGCAAGCAGGGCTTCCATTGGAATTGGTTCCGGAACAATAAATTCAAATTTTCCGTACGCCCTCAGGTGGCGTCGGATGATGTCGATGCGGGCCCTCCGTTCATGGTGACGGAAACGTTTTCCGGCAATGATCTCGTGTGAGAGCACATGAGTTTTTTGGACCGGATCGTAGAAGACTTTCATTCACCGCCCCATATCCTGCTCTATAAATAAGCAGGAATGCGAGATTTTTCCAAGTGAGCAGACCCTCACCATTATTGCGAAGCAGGGCTGTGGGGTCCAATGCCGAAGGTCAAAAAAAATTCGTTGGTCTGCTGACGATCCGCAGAGCCCCGCTGGTGCCGGCGGGCGCCCGACAATTTCTCTGGCTTGGCTTGCCTAAGGAACGTCTTTCGTGAAAGCTCGTTCGAGCTGGATGGCCCGCTGGTAGGTCCCAAACAGCAGAACCCGGAGCACCTTATGACAAACCAACCTCTTGGCGGGGAAGGCACGCGAGCCTTTCCCTGTGAGCGCATTTCACGTTTTTTGTCCCTGCTCAATCAGGGCAATCAGGCATTCCTTTTTGACGGCGGCGTTGCCACTCAGCTGTATGAAAA
>JBEDKY010000283.1:0-12806 GCA_041171905.1 Pseudomonadota bacterium | reverse complement strand
TTGTCGCTGTTTGAACAAATAAAGCTCGGTCAATTGTGCGATGTGGCAGTGCGCCTTGACGGCAGACATTCGATTCCAGCAACGAGCAGCAACTTCAGCATCCGCCGCGATGACTCCGCGTTCTTTGTCTCACGCTCCGGCAAACATAAACGCGAACTCAATCCGAGTGATTTCTTGCTGGTTGATCTTCAGGGCCGCGCAAAAGCTCCCGTTGCACCCAAACCCAGCGACGAAACTCTGCTGCACGCGGTCATCTACAGAAATTGCCCGTGGATCGAGTGCGTCATCCACTGCCACGCTCCGGAACTCGAGTTTTTGCGCGCACCGGGCTTCACAATTGAGGGGCATGAACTTCTCAAGGCACTTGGTGCAAGAGATCATCTCACACCCCATGAGCTGTGCGTCTATGACAACACGCAAGACATGGCCGAACTGGCAGCCGCGGTTGAATCACGACAACTGACCCGCGAAAATTCGCACGGCGCTGTGACCTTTGTCCTTGCCCGCCACGGCATCTATTGCGGCGGCGAAAGCATCGGAAAAACAGAGGCCTACTTGGAAGCCCTGCTGCATCTGTTAAAGTTGCAGCAAGCGTTATCTGCCGCCTTGCCGGCAGACTCATCCACGGGAGACTCAGTTTGACGATATCAATTCTGACACTGCTGGGAATCGGACTTGCCGCAGGGACACTCAGCGGTTTGGTGGGAATTGGAGGGGGACTTGTCATTGTTCCACTGCTCGTCATGCTGGGCGGAATGCAACAAATCAGCGCACAGGGTACATCCATAGGCGCACTCATTCTCCCCGTCGGGATTTTCGCCGCACTCAAATATTACAAAGCCGGAAATCTTGACGTGCGATCGTCGCTTTACATTGCTCTCGCCATGGCTGCGGGCGCTTACCTCGGGGCCAGCATCGCCCTGCAGCTGCCTCAGGACACACTCAAAAAAATATTTGGTATTGTCCTCGTCTCGGCAGGGTTGAAATTTCTCCTGTCCAAATAATCGCGCCCGCAAACACTTTTTTTTGGAGCATTTATGTCAACGACACAAAAGCCTTCTGTCGCTTATTTCTGCATGGAATACGGACTCGAAACAGCTCTGAAAATTTATTGCGGCGGTCTGGGAATCCTTGCCGGTGACACGCTCAAGGGTGCAAAAGACAACAAATTGCCTCTCGTAGGCATCGGTCTGAAATGGAAACAGGGTTACACGGAGCAAAGAATCGGCGCCGACGGCAAGCCCTATGACGCTTACCACAACTTTCAATATCCGGAACTCAAGGACACTGGCGTAAAAGTCAGCGTAAAAATTCGCCAAAATGACGTTTGGTGCAAGGTTTGGCTGTGCGATGCCTACAACAACGCACCACTTTATCTGCTCGACACCGACATTCCGGAAAACGCCGACAAGTGGATCACCGGTCAGCTTTATGGATGGTTCGGTGAAGAACGCGTCGCGCAGGAAATCGTCCTCGGCGTCGGCGGCGTGCGTGCTCTGCAGGCGCTCGGACACCCTGTGGACGTCTACCACTTCAACGAAGGTCACGCTGCTCTGGCCGGTTTGGAGTTAATCCGCCAAAAGATGAATCAAGGACAAAGCTTTGATGCCGCGTGGCAACAGACCCGCCAGCAAATTGTGTTCACAACCCACACTCCCATCAAAGAAGGTAACGAACACCACAACCACGAACTGCTGCAATACATGGGTGCAACGCTCGGCCTGAGCATCGAACAGATGCACCGCATCGGTGGTACCCCTTTCAATATGACCGTTGCGGGACTCCGCCTGTCGCGTAATTCCAACGCCGTAGCACAGCTTCATGCTGAGACAGCCAACCAGATGTGGGCCGACGTTTCGGGGCGTTCTTCGATTATCGGGATCACAAACGGAATCCACGTTCCGACATGGGTGGATGAGCGCATGCGCCGCGATTTCAACTCACTGGAAGCAATGTGGACCGCGCATCAGGAAGTCAAGAAGGATTCAATCAGCTTCATCAAACAACGCAGTGGCGTTCAACTCAATCCGGACGCGCTGCTGATTGGCTTCTCGCGCCGCGCAGCTCCATACAAACGCAGCAACCTTATTTTTGCATACGAAAACAAGCTCGGTGAAATGCTCAAAAGCGGAAAAGTGCAGATCGTGTTCTCCGGCAAAGCCCATCCGCTGGATGACACGGGCAAGGCGATTGTTCACAACCTTGTGCAGATGTCACGCCAATATCCAAACAGCGTTGTGTTCCTCGAGAACTACGACATGGACATTGGCCGTGCTTTGACACGCGGCTGTGACGTCTGGCTCAACAACCCGCGCCGTCCGCTCGAGGCATGTGGAACATCGGGAATGAAGGCTGCAATGAACGGAGTGCTCAACGTGAGTATTCTTGATGGTTGGTGGCCGGAGGCTTGCAAAAACGGCGTCAATGGTTGGGCCATCGGCGACGAGCAGGTTCCGCCCAACGTGGCTGCTCAGGACGAGCGTGACGCGCTCGCACTCTACAAAGTTCTTGTCGATGAAGTCATTCCGACCTTCTACAACGATCGCCCACGCTGGCTGAAAATGATGAAGGCGAGCATTGAAAGCTGCAGCAAGGAATTCTCAGCCGACCGCATGTTGAATGAGTACTACGGCAAGCTTTACACTGCGCAGGCCAACATTATCGGCTGAAAGAGGGGCAGGCGCATCAATTGCCGGAAGCAAAATCAGGCATGAAAAGAAACACCTTGCGTCCCTGAATGAACTTTTCACACCCGTCTGCTGTGACGGGTGCAGACAGATTCGCAGCCGAGTGTCCAGTGCCGGTGGGCACTGGCTGTCGGTTTACGCAAACGGTTGAATCATTCGGCAGATTGCATTTCTGCGTTGCATCCGCGACCTGTGAGGAGTCCTTGTCAATCAGCTTGATGATGGTTCCCCACGGACGACTGACTGCGCGCACCTTCAATTGAACGCCGGAACATCGCCCCGCCACATCGCCTTCGGGTGTCGCACTCGCATCGGCCGGTGGAATTGCAGACGGTGGCTCGTCGGCTTGTGCGGGCGGAGTTCCGACCGGCTCAGGTGGCGCAGCCGCTCCGTTCGTCAGCTGAATCACATTCGCGCCCAATGCGTTGTTCATCCATCCGATGAGCGGAGAAGAGATTGTCGTCACAGCGGTCGATCGCTCACACTGCGCGGGCCCTGCGCTCGTCGAACCGACCAAGAAGAGAGCCCCTCCTTGGTCATAAAAAACCGGTCCGCCGGAGTCGCCGTTGCAAGAACTGCGCCCTCCAACACCCGCGAGATTAAAAACTCCCGCGCGCGCGTCAGATAAACTCACCGAGTCGGGCGGAAAATCAACCCGACGCAAGCGCATTTCGGTTTGCATCAAAACCTTCGACATGCGCGCCTGAGTATTTGAGGACAGACCCTGCTCGCGATTGATTTCCGCCTGCACTTCGCTGGTGGTCAGACCAAATCCCGCGACAATCAAATTCGCACCGACAGGAACATTGCCATAGGCAAGAATTCTGCTCGGGCGCACGCCGCTTAAACCGCTGCATGAAAATTTTACGAGCGAGACATCAACGGCACTCATGGATGCGGTGACGCGATTTCCTGCAGACCGGAACGAAGGATGAACAAATACAGCCGTGGGCGCCGCAGAAAAGGCAACGCTCCCCTGCTGGGAGAGAAACTCGACTGTGTGCTGTGCGCCTGCCGGCATCTCGTTGAAGCAGTGGGCGGCAGAAAGAACAACACATGCATTCAGCTTTTGATTGGGTGTGTGAATCAATGTCCCGCTGCACGACGACATGACCCGGCCCGAGGTGCCGTTGAATACCGAACGGATGCGTACAACACCTTGGGCAACGATGCGTGCCTCTGCCACACTACCGTTTGTGATTTGCACCGAAGAGAACGTCTCACCCAAACGTTTGCAGCCGCCAAGGAATACGAACGCGAGACCCATGACAAAAGACTTGTACATCAAGCACTCCGTGTGAGTCTGGTGCGAGACGATTGCGGACAGCCGCCCTCAGCACCGGTTATTTATAATTGGCAATCAAACTCTGCAGAGAGATCGCCCGTCACCGTTTCGGAGATCGGGTTGCGGGTCGTTCCGTTGAGAACAGTCTGGATCATCTTTGTACAGACCACTTTTGCCTTGATTTTGGGAGAGGCTTCACTGACCTGAATCTGACATGAACCTGAATATGTGAAGTTCTGGTTTTTTTCGGTTTCTTCACGGTACATGCTGTAGGCATTGGTGCCGGTCGGCGAAGAGACACGCGCGTAAACGTAGCAATTGTCGTATTTATTTCCGAGGCTGGTTCCCGCACGATTGTCGTCGGCCTGCTTGCATGTATAGGTTTCGAGCGTCGACTTGAAACCTTTAATCCTCAACTTCAATGACGAGCGGCCATCTTCGCTCAGTGCTTCAAAATCATAAATTCCAAGATCCGCGTCACGTTTGCAGGTCGTGAGTTTTGTCAGGGTTGTCACGGTCGCATCGTTAGAGCCCGTGTTTGAAAAAGTCAGGTTGCCAAACACACTCGTCGACTTACTCGCATCGCTGCAGCCTGCAAAAAACATAACACCCGCAGCAGTGAACAGACGAACTAAAAACTGAGACATAACCCCTCCATCTCTGATGGAGAAAAGAGTAAGCGAAGATGGTTCGGCGTGCCAAGCGGGTTCCGCCAAAGCTGCGGACAATCTCAGCCTGAGACGTCACTTTTTATTCAATCGGCGGTCAATTCAGCTACTGGTGGCGTGTGGTCGCCGGTATAGCGGATGAAACGGCTGATTCTTAGTTCGTCGATCTGACCGCTCACCTCCGGACCCAAAATCAACTGACTTGCGCTGGCCGGAATCACCGTCACACCAGCCGTCGCGGATCCACACAATTTTCCATGCGCAAAAAGCTTCATTGCACCTTCGTCAAAAGTTGCGGCGATGTGCGTGTAGCCATTTGCATTCTTGGAAAATTCGCTGCTGCTGCAACTGGCACTCTTCCAAGAACCGTCTCCCAGAACGGAAAAGATAATGCCTGTGAGCCGACCGCCGCTTGAACTCTCGTTGATGATCTCGACTTTCCAACTCTTGTCTTTTCCGAAAAGGAGAAGCGGCTTATCACCCGTGTCTTGTGACGTTTTCAAAAATACCTCAAACGTCGCCTTTCTGCGCCATAATAAATGCACAAGGCTTTCGACGATTCCATGCACACTCGTCGAAAGATTTAGAGCATTTCCAAAGTCACCGTTTGCTGAGTAAGAGGTCTTATTGAGTGCTTCAGTGAAAGCGTTGGAGTAATTCATGCCATCAATTGAGTTATATGCTGACGCATTACCCAACGATGAAAAATGATAAAGAAGAGCTGTTTTGGAAATATCCATAATACTCACCGGTACAGTCCGCACTGCTGATGAACGGCCCGTTGTATCGGTGACCTGCAGATTCAGGCTGAAGGAGCTGGGAACTGAGTCCAATTGGTTGCCGGCTAGTTCGATGACTCCCGTGCAGAACCGCTGTTTTCCAGAAGTACTGACACGTTTCCAGCTGATGGGCTTCAACAGATCGGCAGGTGTGGTTGTGAGGACTAGTCTGTCTGAAGTGCAGTCGATCTGAGAAATGCTGTCAGGATCCGAAATTGTGAAAACAAGCTCATTGCCACTTTGCGAGAACATTTTCATCGCCGGAATACTTCCTATCGCAGGAGGATTCTCAACCGGAGGTGTTGCTGCTGTAATCTGAAAGGTGAAATCGGCATCTGTTTCAAGCGAGGCGTTGCCGGCGCCGTCGATTGAAACAGCCGGCGATGTGGCAAGAATTCGCAGCTTCGCCTCACCAGTTCCGGTGCAGCCGGAAACACTGACCATGCGCTCCGAAAGGCCCGTACCCGTAACATTCACCGTTGAGCAAGATGCGCCGTTCGTCGCAATGACCTGAACGCGATTTTTGAAATCATCATTGCCAAGCACCGAGGCGACACCGCTCGCACCGTCATTCAAGTCTTCAATCTTGACATCATGATTGACTGTCGAAGACGGTCCGGCAACAGCGACATCGGGTGCGGAAATACGCAACACAGGTGGCGTGGTGTCCTTGTGCAACGGGAGAATCTGAGTCACGTTACTGCCCGAGGGCGCCCGATGGCTCAATAACACAATTTTTTCACCATCATGGCCATTCAAATCAATGGGCAGATTGAACACGTTGTTATTACAAGTTGCAGCCGGAACGCTATTGATATCACCCGTGACGAGTATTTCTGAACCCGTCACACAACGACCGGTGATCGTCACGTTTCCCTGACTGATGCTGGCCGGCAACGGCGACTCCACTGCGAATGCAAATTTATTTCCAATAAAAAACTTTTCCTGGGACGATAAGCTGGGCACAGAAAAAGTAGCAACGGCAATTCTTTTTGTGTTGTTCCAAGCCGCGTCCGCTGCTTCGGGAACCTCGATACCCAATGAACGCGGCAATTCAGCCGACTTCACGCCACGGGTCCGTGCCGCTTCGACAAGCGAAGCAACATCGCTTGGCAGCGACAAATAGACGTGAACAGCTGCAGAATTCTTCTCAATCCTAAGATCCACTTTTCCTGCAGGAATTTTTTCGACAGGCAAATAAAACTGACCATCTGACGCTGTCTGGACCGTAAATCCTGTTTTTTCAATTTGAAAAGACGTATCAGATGCGACAACGCCTGCGGAATCGACCATAACTCCGCTCAGGAAACTACCAGTCACAATCACGGGGGGAACAACTGTCGGCTCGGGAGCCAGAGGCTTGCGGCCATCCTTTTGCTCACGTGAAATATCACCGGTGGGCAAAACGATTTTGCTTTTTCCACACGAGTAGAGCGCACCGCTGAGCGATGCCACCAACAAGCAGCTGAGTACGTGTGAACTCCCGACCATGCACCTCTCCCAGTACAAAGGCTATCGGAAGTGTCGGCCTCAATTTTCAGAGAAATTACGGAACTCACCCAAGAATAATTTTATACCATTAATTTCATATACTTAAAACAGAAATCAACAATAAACATGCACTGCCGGCAGTACGAAATTTTCAGTTTCTGAGCCTCCAAGCGAAGTGAGCGAAAGACTCTGTGTCCGTTCAAACCAGGACCCACCTCAAAGAGCCATGAAACTCTCTAGCTTGCAGATTTCCTCCGTTCACTTAATCTCGAGCGATTTTGTTCATCTCAGACATTCTTGGAGACCATCGATGTCATCCGACACGCCGCCCCCCAGCGCGGGCCAATCATCAACAACCACCTGTCTTGTTCTTTTTTGTGTTGCGTTTCTTTTATTTCTGCCCTGGCTGGGCAACGTTCATTTGTTTGATTGGGATGAAATAAATTTTGCAGAAGCCGCGCGAGAAATGCTGGTAAAACAAGATTTTCTCGCGGTGCAAATCGATTTTTGGCCATTCTGGGAAAAGCCTCCGCTGTTCATCTGGCTGCAGGCAGTTTCAATGAAGATATTCGGCATCAGTGAATTCGCGGCTCGTTTTCCAAATGCCGTGTGCGGAGCGCTCGTGCTTCCGGCTTTGTATTACGTCGGCCGCAGGCTGCGATCACATCTCTTCGGGCTGTGCTGGGCTCTGTGCTATCTGGGTTCATTTCTCCCGCATTTTTATTTCCGCAGCGGAATCATCGATCCTTATTTCAACGCGTTCATGTTCGGCTCGCTCGCGTGTCTCGCCTTTTCTGAGCAAATGGACTGCAAACGCCCTCTGGCCCTCACAATTCTTTCGGGTCTTCTCACCGGCCTGGCCGTTCTCACAAAAGGACCGGTTGGTTTACTCATCGTCGGCTCAAGTTGGGCTATGGTCTGGGCATGGAACATCATTTCCGACGTGGCATCAGGAAACGCAGCGGACGGGAAAAAAATCCTACCGGCACTCCTGAAAAACATCCCATGGCTGCGCATTGCTCTTTTCATGGCCGCTTTGTCACTCGCGTCTCTCAATTGGTTTGCTGCAGTTACCTTCAGGGACGGAGGATTTTTTGTATCCGAATTCCTCAGGTATCAAATCAGGCTCTTGCAAACTCAGGATGCCGGCCATGGAGGTCCAATCTATTTCCATGTGCTGGCCATTTTGTTCGGCTGTTTTCCCGCAAGCTTTGTGCTTTTTGATTTCAAAAACGGCGGAATTGGCGTTCATCTCACGCAACGCAATTTTGCCCGTTGGATGCTCGTGACCGGACTTTTCGTGCTGGTTCTTTTCTCACTCGTGCAGACAAAAATTGTTCATTATGCCTCAATGACCTACTACCCGCTGACCTTCTTCTCAGCATTGATTGTTGAAAGATTCATTCGGGGTCAACAAAAACCTTCCGCATTTCTCACCACCTCTCTCTTCACTTTCGGGCTGACCCTGGCGCTTATTTTTGCCGCTCTTACTTTTGTTGGATCGCATCCGGAGCAGGTGGTGCAATACATCCGCGACGATGCTGCCCGTGAAGCTCTATTGGAGCAGTCGGCGCAGTGGTTTACAGCGCAATATTTTGTCGGTTTACCGCTCATTTTAAGTCTATTTGCCGCAATTTTACTTTGGAAAAAACAACGCCGCATGATGGCGGTCACCTCGATCGTCGGCGGGGTTTCGTCGGTCATTTTACTGATGGCATGGCTGCTAGCTCCGAGCGTGGAGGAGGTCGCACAAGGCCCACTCATCCGTTTTGCCAAAACCGCAGCACAGCGAGGCTGTGATATAGACGTCATCGGCCACAAAAGCTTCATCCCACTCTACTATGGCCAAAAGACGCCGGTGTCTTATGAAGATAATGATTCCGCGCGGCCGAAGTCTCGGAACGAGGAAAGAATGCGTCTGCTTTATGGCGATTGGAAGAGACCCGTTTTGCTCATGGCGAAAAATCGCAACCTCGACTCCGTTTTAGATAATAACCAATTCCGCCTGATTGAAAAAAAGCAAGGCTTTGCATTTTTATACAAGCAACCCGACGGCATTCCTGTGAGTCATGCTTCTTGCGGATTTGTGAACGATTGACCTATGCTCTGAACAACGTCCGACGGAGGAGAAATGGAAGTTTCAAAATTTCAATTGACGACCTTTGCTGTGAGTCTCGTAGCTGTCGGACTCTTTTTAGGTTTCTATGCATCCGCAAGCAAAGCTCCACAGAACAACGGACAGAGTGTTGTCCTTATGGCGCCAGCTTCCGATCCGAAAATAGAACTGGCATACCGAAGAAATGGCTTTGCCGATCGAATTATGTCGCCACAAAGGCGTGAGGCGCTGACCGGTTGTTACAATGAATTGCTGAAAGCAAACGGGATTGATGAATCAAAGCCGGCAGCGACAAAAAGCCCCACTTCGACCGACATGAGCAAATTCGAGGGAAAAGTCACATACGTTTTTCATATTGCGGAAAACGGTGAGAAAATAAGTCACGAAATTATCGACAGCCAAATCAGCGACAGCAATTTTCTCGGCTGCATTGAAGTGGCGTTGCGGGGAGTGCGTTTTCTTCCCCCACCGCTGGGCATCAACCGCTATTTATCGCACGAGTTCACCTTCAAATCCGAACAGACTTTTCGAAAAGAAATGGAAGAGAAGAAAAACCAAGAACCACTCGTCCTGATCACTGTGACACCCAAAGCACCCTGAACTCAGCTGAACAGTGCTGCCGAGCTTTTCAGTCGTCCGCCTCGAGACCAACAAACACGGTTTCAATCCCGTGATGCTCACGAATTTCAACCGGATAAACCGACAGCGCGACAACTGCCGGCCCCACTTTGACAACGCCGTTGTTACCGACATCAAAAACAGCTTTGTGGTAGGGACAGAGCATTTCCCGCGACTGGGGATTCCAGATGCCACGCTCGAGCGGTTTGTCGGCATGTGAACAGTTGTTTTCGAATGCGAAAACCGTGCCGGTGCCGTCGCGGACAAGCAGCACCGAAAGTCCATCGGCACTGCATTTGACAATTTTGTTGTCCGCGACATCTGCAACCGGAACGGTTGGAAAAAAACTCGGCACCAGCAACGCCTCCCGCGAGGATTTATCCTAAAACGCGCGAAAGGCCCTGCGTCAGCAAGGCATTGGCCCACGTTTGCAGAAGAGTTCCTTCAGGCAATTGTGCCAGCCCATCGCGCACAAAGCTTCCGACGATCAGTTCTTTGGCCTGCTGCTCGGTGAACCCGCGCGTCTGCAGATAATACATCTGCTTCCCGTCGATCTCGCCGGTCGCACTGCCATGTTTGCACGACACTTCGTCTGGAAGAATGCGCAGACGGGGCATCGCATCAACCCGCGCCCGCTTGCTGAGAACCAGATTCTTGTTCACCTGAGAAGCCGATGTTCCACCGGCTTCGCGTTCAACGTTGATAAGGCCCTGAAAAACAGCCTTGCCGCGCTGACCTGCGAGCATTTTTGCACGCAGATGTGTCTGTGAGTTTGGAGAAATGTGATCCTGCAAAGGCTCGTAATCAACCACAGCCTGGCCGGCCGCAACGATGGCAGTGCCACACTGGGCATCCGCACCCTCTCCTTCCGGAACGATGTTGCTGATGATCCTGAGAGTTCCTGAGGGAGCGAAAACCGATGCATCCGCAAAGGTACTGGCGGCCGAAAGTTTAACCTTGCGCTCAATGAGTACCTTGGACTCGGTATCGCTTTCAGTTGGCAGTTGCCCCCAAAACTGGGTCATACGCGCGCCGCGACCGAGCCTGAACGTGACACGGTGATGCGCAAACGAACGACTGCCATGAACAATCGCGACGTCGGCAACAGCGTCATCAGCAAGATCAACCGTCACATTCGCGTAGGACTGCGTGAAGGCCGAGTCGCTTTCGACGGCGATGAAGAGCACTGGCTTGTGCTCGAACTTGGGAATCCGAACCAACAACTCACTAGGTGCACACACCTGCAACCGCTCCGCCAACGCAGCAGAGATCGCACTGTCGCGCATGACGGCTTCAGGGCGGGCAGGCCGCGAAGCGATTTCCAACCGTCCGACCCAAGAGTCGGCGGCAGAGCAAGAGAGCACGTTCAATCCGCCGTTGTTGAGTTCAAGCAACAGCATATTGGCACCGTCCACGAGAGGGTTCTCACCCTCCGCAGGTGCGCTCACGTGTAGAAGCCTGCACAATGCACTTTGCATTTCTTCGGCAGACACCGTAAGGAATTGAATTTTGTATGGAGAAGCTGCCAGATGCGAACCAACGACAGGCTGACCGAAGCTGTTCACAACATCTCCCGCCGGTATGAAAAAGTCCGCAGGATCCGTACGGCGCCAGTTTTCTTCTGGAACAGCAGGCAGGCTACTGAGCACAGATATTCTTTCACCGATTGACATCAAACGCAGTGCATTCGTCGGGGAAGCCATCAGCCCACTCCTCCGTCCATTTCCATTTCGATCAGACGATTGAGCTCGACCGCGTACTCCATCGGCAGCTCCTTGACAAATTCTTCGATGAATCCGTTGACCACCATCAGCGTTGCCTGACGTTCGCTGAAACCACGACTGGTGAGATAGTAAATTTGGTCTTCACCGACTTTGCTGACACTGGCTTCGTGACCCACATCAACGTTTTCGCGCTCTTCAATTTCCATGGTCGGGTAGGTATCGGAGCGCGACTCGCGGTCCATCAGCAGAGCATCGCACTGTACCTTGCTCTTGCAACCAATCATGCCCTTCGCAACCTTCACCAAACCACGGTAGGTCGTGACACCGCCGCTCTTGGAAATGGATTTCGAAGTGACGACGCTCGTGGTGTGCGGCGCGGCGTGCACAATTTTTGAACCTGCATCCTGATGCATCCCGTTGCCCGCAAACGCGACCGACAGAATTTCACCGCGTGCGCGCGGCCCCATCAGGTACACGGCTGGATATTTCATGGTGAGCTTGGAACCGATGTTGCCATCCACCCATTCGACCACCGCATCTTCGTAAGCGTAGGCGCGCTTGGTCACCAGATTGTAGATATTTTTCGACCAGTTCTGGATTGTCGTGTAGCGAATCTTCGCACCTTTGAGTGCAATCAGTTCGACCACCGCCGAATGCAGAGAATCCGAACGGTAAACCGGAGCCGTGCAGCCCTCGATGTAGTGCACGCTGGAATCTTCGTCGGCGATGATCAACGTGCGTTCGAACTGCCCCATGTTTTCGGTGTTGATGCGGAAATACGCCTGCAGGGGAATGTCCACCTTCACACCCTTTGGCACGTATATGAAACTTCCGCCCGACCAAACCGCAGTGTTGAGCGCGGCAAATTTGTTGTCTTCCGATGGAATGACCGTACCAAAGTATTTTTCCACAATCTCCGGATACTGACGCAGTCCCGTGTCCATATCGAAAAACAAAACACCCTGATCTTCGAGGCGCTTCTGCATGCTGTGATAAACAACTTCCGACTCAAATTGCGCCGAAACTCCGGCAAGAAATTTGCGCTCGGCCTCGGGAATTCCGAGCCTTTCGAAGGTGTCTTTGATTTCGCTCGGAACTTCGTCCCAACTGGTCCCGACTCGCTCGGTCGGCCTGACGAAGTAGTGAATGTTCGTGAAGTCGATTTCGCTCAATGCCTTGGTATCGCCCCAAGTCGGCATGGGCTTGCTCTGGAAAATTTCAAAGGCCTTGAGGCGACGCTCGAGCATCCACTCAGGCTCGCGCTTGAATTTTGAAATTTCCATGACGATTTCGCGGGTCAGGCCTTCCTTCGATTTGGCAGCCTTGAAAACATAATTTTCAGCAACGTGAAAGCCGTACTTGTAATCGTCAAAATCGTTTTGCGCTTTGGTTTCGGAAAGTGTGTCGCTCATGTTCAGACTCCTTGCCTCACTTACTG
>JBEDKY010000282.1:0-3853 GCA_041171905.1 Pseudomonadota bacterium | reverse complement strand
GTTGAAATCCGACAAAAAACGCGTTGCCGCGTGTCCTGCCGACGTGTTGGTTGTGCTCGACAGAATGTCCTCCGATATTGCGCAGGATGAATTGCGTAACCGCACTGATGCGGTGTGGAGTCAGGTGCGTTTTTCGAACCGCTTTTCAAACCTGCAGTTGCTCGACTTTAATGCCGAGAGCGAAAAGGTGACCGAAAATCATGTTTTTCGGGTTCAGCCGTTTTGTCATTCGTGCAACGATACAACTCAGCTGATTCAATCCGGCGATCTCGATTGGCAAAGTGTGCTGGGAGGCTGTCGGACATGCCGAGGGCTTGGCAATGTTCCAGTTCTCGATGAGGCAAAGATCATTCCCAATCCGCGCTTGAGTCTTCAAGATAAAGCCATCAAGCCTTGGTCGAGCGACGTTTACGGTTGGATGAATGATGAACTCATTCGCGCATGCCGTTCGCTGTCGATTCCTGTCACGGTTCCCTGGTCGAAATTGTCAGCCGAGCATCGCAGAATCATTTGGTCCGGTATGCCGCAGGACAATGCTGACGGCACACGCTCTCGCCGCAAGTCACAGTTTGTATGCATTGAAGAATTCTTTTCAGCGCTTGAGGCTGAACGCTACAAGCAGCAATCGCGCATCCTGCTTGCAAAGTACCGCAGATACGTGACGTGTTCTGATTGTTCGGGCACCCGCCTCGCCGGGGCCGGCCGACAGGCACATTGTCAGGGCGTTTCCTACAGTTCGCTGATGCACGGTGAAATCAGTTCGGTTCAAACTTGGATGAAAGCGGTTGAGAAGTCAGCAAAACTCTCACACAGACTCACCGGACTCAGAGACATTTGGCAGGAGCTCGCGCGCAAGATTGATTTGCTCATTCGTCTCGGATTGGGCTCAAGCTCGTTGTCGCGCCGCTGCAAAACATTGAGCGGCGGCGAGTATCAGCGGGTGTTGCTAACGCGTGTCATCGGCAATGGACTGACTGATGCCCTCTACGTTCTGGACGAACCCAGCGTTGGTCTTGGACGCGCCGAAATTCCCCAACTGGTGGCTTGCCTGAAGGAATTGCGCGACCTCGGGAACACAGTTTTGATGGTCGAACATGATCCTGAACTCATTCGCAACGCCGATGTCTGGTACGAATTGGGGCCGGGTGGTGGCAGTCGCGGCGGAGAGCTCATACCACCCGCAGGCAGTGAGCCGGAGTCTGTGTTTTTGGACCTCAAGGCACTTGGCTTGAAGCCAGTTCGCCGAAAAAAGATCTCCGTGACAGAGGCATTGCCCGATGTGCGCAATGCTGCTGTCTTGGATGGTTTCTCGATGCACAATTGCAAGGATGTCAGGCTGGAAATTCCACTGGGCAGGCTCACTGTGATTGGTGGTGCGAGCGGTGCAGGCAAGTCGACTCTCATTCATTGCGGACTCGAGGCGGCGCTCGATTGGCTCATGGATACAGGGCAGGCTGAAAACAATCGCCTCGATCCAGATGAAGGACGAGGGCTTTGGAATCGACTGACGCTGCCCAAAAATTTCTTCGAAGACTGTGATGTCGTCAGCGTAGAGCAAAAAGCGATGCACCGAAGCATCACCAGTGTTCCGGCGACGGTGCTTGGAATGATGGACGGCCTGCGCAAGCAGTTCGCACAGACTCCCGAGGCAAAAAATCTCGACCTGATGGCAAGTGATTTTTCTTTTAACGGTGCCGGCGCGTGTGAAGAATGCGGTGGCAAGGGCTTCATCCGCGAAGATCTGTTTTTTCTGGGCGAAGTCGACAAGCAATGTCCCGAATGCCTTGGCGGTCGCTACCGCAAAGAAGTGCTGGCAGTGCGTTGGCGGGGACGCAACATCCGTGAATGGCTGGAAACGAGCCTTGATGACTGTTCAGTTGAGCTTGCTCAGGAGAATGCGTTTGCAAAGCCGCTGTCAGTTGCGGTGCGACTTGGCTTGGGGCATCTGCCGCTCGGAGTGCCGACGACCTTCATGTCGGGTGGCGAGGCACAGCGGCTTAGGCTCTGCTCTGCACTGACCAAGGGCTCAAAGCAGCTTTTTTGCATTCTCGATGAGCCGACCCGAGGTCTTTCGGAAAAAGACGTAGGACAGCTGCTCAAAACGTTGCGCAGCCTGACACAACAAGGGCATACATTTGTGGTGGTCGAACACCACAAGGCATTTCAGGAATTTGCCGATCAGCTGATCATCCTCGGGCCTGGCAGTGGGCTTGAGGGTGGACGTATCGTGCAGCGCGAATTTACTGTGGTTCCGCAGGAGGGATGAACTTTGGCGCTTTTTGGTGGACGGGAGTTTCCGCTCTCAAAAATTTTGGGTGTTGAATCAAAGCGCATTGAGGTCGTCGACCGGAAAAGCGGTGAAGTTTTTCATGAGAAGGTTTACGGCGATGACGTGATGAAGGTGTTTTACGGTCATCCTGTGGGTCTTGCCGTGACCAGCCGAGTTCTGACCAACCGCCTTTTGAGCAATGTTTACGGCGCCTACAATGACTCAGCTGCGAGCAAGCATAAAATTGAGGATTTTGTGCAAGCTCTCGGAATTGACGTTGGCGAATGCAGCAAGGACTTGGTTGAGTATGTGAGCTTCAACGATTTCTTTGCGCGCAAATTGAGGTCGGGTGCGCGGCCGGTGACTCAGTCGGAAAAAGACGTCGCCTCGCCGGGTGATGGACGCCTGTTGGTCTTCCCCAAGATCGATGACCAGACCCTCTCTTATGTAAAATGGGCTCCGATAAAGCTTTTTGAATTGTTCAACAAGAATCAGGAACTCGCCGATAAATTTCGCGATGGAGCATGCGCGGTTCTTCGCCTGTGCCCATCCGACTACCACCGGTTTCATTTTCCTGTGGGCGGAAAAGTCGGCATCACCAAGACAGTTCCCGGTCTGCTGCACAGTGTGAGCCCTTATGCACTTGAACAGGGACTGCCGGTTTATTGCATGAACAAGCGGACCATCTGCGAGTTACGCAACAACGAAGTCGGCAGTGTGCTGCTTATGGAGATCGGTGCACTGTTCGTCGGATCGATTGTGCAGACATATCGAGCTGGAACACAGGTACAGCGCGGTGATGAAAAAGGATATTTCAAGTTCGGCGGCAGCACCTGCGTGTTGTTTTTTGAAAAGGACAGCATAAAGTTTGATGAGGACCTTGTTGCAAATTCCCAGCGTGGTTTGGAAACCCTGGTCAAGATGGGCGAGCGCCTGGCGGTTTCGGCGAGATGACCCGCAAGGCTGAAATTGCCGTGAGGCAAATCGCTCAGCCTGATTTTTCCGGCCCGCTGTCGGAGTTGTTGCGCACCGCATTTTCCGTCTCTGATTATACTACGAGTTTCCCGCATATTTTCTCATCTTCATCAGCTGCAAAGAAATTTGCGGCGTTCGATCTGAATGAAAACATCGTCGCCTGCTGTGCTGTGGACACCGAGATCTGGATTGAGCCGCATTTTTTGCGCGGAGGATGTATCGGCAGCGTGGCCGTTGATCCGAAATTTCAACGCCGCGGTATTGGTCGCTGGCTTTTGACTGAAGTGATTGAACAGCTTCGTGCCGAAAAGACCCATGACTTTCTTTATCTGTTCTCTGATCAACCTGCATTTTATGAATCACTGGGCTTTCGGCGGGCCGGAACCGAGATTCTTGCTTACTTGTCTGACGCGAATCCGCTGCTTGACGGTCAGCTCGTCTTTCATCAGCCAGTGCTCACCACGTCGCTTGGCGAACGCGAAAAAGACCGCTTGTGGTGTGCTTTTGAGCGTGGCCGGCTGCGCGGCGAAAGCTCCTCGTCATTCGCAAGGTTTTGCCAGGTTCTCGCAATTCCGGAAATGTGCGTGAGTTGGGTTGAGGACTCACAAC
>JBEDKY010000281.1:0-2949 GCA_041171905.1 Pseudomonadota bacterium | reverse complement strand
CTTGTATTCTGCTGAGAAGTTCCCTGCGGTCGACTGGTTTTGTCAGATGCTCGTTGAAGCCGCGCGAGAGACTGCGTTCACGGTCTTCTCGCATTGCATGGGCACTGAGTGCGATGACGGGTTTGCTGTAGCCCTGACTGCGGATGTATGAAACTGTTTCGTAGCCATCAAAGTCAGGCATTTGAATGTCCATGACAATCAGATCGTAATTTCTTTCAAGAGCAAGTTTCGCGGCTGTGCGGCCATCCTCTGCGTGTTCCACGGTCGCTCCCGCGTGCATCAGGAATTTTTGCACAATCAGCCTGTTGTCAGGCGCGTCATCGACAACAAGTATGTGAGCTCCATCGAGTCTGCTCATCGACTGTTCAGGTTTTTTGTTCGGTGAGCGCTGTACTTTACCGCTCATTTGGTCCTGCAGCCGTAAATGTTTAGCCGGACCAATGTCGATAACAATTTCAAAGCAGCTGCCCTGCTTTGGAGAGCTCCAAGCAAGAGTCAAGTCGCCGCCGAGCAAGTTTGCCAGACGTCGGGAAAGTACGAGTCCAAGTCCGGTGCCACCGAAGCGACGCCGAGTGGACGAATCAGCCTGCACGAAGGGTTGAAAAAGTCTGACCTGTTGTTCTTGTGTCAGTCCCTGACCTGTGTCGCTGACTTTGACACAAAGACGAGATTTGTATTCGCAGAGTTCCGCCGAGACTTGAATACTGACGCTCCCGCGTTCGGTGAACTTAACCGCATTTCCGACAATATTAATGAGGATCTGTCTGAATTTGGTGCCGTCGGTGCGGATTATTCGCGGCAATGGCCCACACCCCTCGATCTGCAAGGAAATTCCCTTTTCCCGTGCCTGCAGACTCAGAAGCGTGGTCACATCATTGATGAATGGAAAGAGTTCAATGTCCTCTTCTTCAAGCTCAAGCTTGCCAGCTTCCACTTTGCTCAGGTCAAGAATCTCATCAATGATTTTACTCAACTGACGTCCGTTGCGGATGATCGCCTGAATTGCGGACTGTCTTTCTTCTTTGGAATTTTGGAAGTCCCCCACCAGCTCCGCAAACCCCATCATTGCTCCGAGAGGAGTGCGAATTTCATGGCTCATGTTCGCCAAGAATTCGCTCTTCGCCTTGTTTGCAGCGTCGGCTTCTTCTTTGGCTTTCTTCAGAGCCATTTGTGAGTTTTTCGCTTCCGTGACGTCTTCGGCGACTCCGACAATGCGGTGTACCCTTCCGCCTGAGTCGCGCACGGCAAAGGATTTAAAACACAGCCAGCGGAAGTTTGAGTTTTCCAGCATGACTCTGAATTCGATATTTGAATCGTGGCCAAGAGTGAGGTCGCCCATGAAATTTCGCGTCAGCACGACGTCCGCCGGATGCACCCTGCGGAGCACTTCGGAAAAGAAGGTGTCTCCGACCGAGGGGTCGATTCCCATCAGAGGTTTAAACACCGGACTGATGTAGACCAGTGATGTGGCACGCACGTCGTAAATCCAGAAAGCCTCTTTGACGTTCTCAGACAGCTGTTCGAATCTTTTTTTCCACTCGTGAAGTTCTTTTTCCTCTCGCTTGTAGTTGCTTACATCGCGGATGACCACGCAATAGTTTTTTAAGTAGGGGGCCTCGGCTGGAAGCGAATTGACGTGCACGCTTGCCCAAAAACCCTGTCCTGATTTTTTGATCCGTCGAGTGATCTCCTCATAAAACGAATCTTGATCCGCCTGTCTTAGAACAGTTACGGTTTTTCCCGAGAGTAGCTCAGCCTTTGGACTCAAAATTGAAATATGTTTACCTTTGAGTTCTTCTTCCGTGTAACCCAGAACCGCACTCACAGCATCATTGCAAAATTGGACAAAGCCGTCCTCGCAGAGCACCAGCACAGCCGCATCGCGTATGCCTGACAAGAGTCTCTTGGCGCGCTGTTCCCGGTCACGGAGTGCATGTATTGCCGTTTGGAAAAGGCTGACGTCTTCGCAAGTGCCCAAAATAACGCGTTCGGAGCTGCCAATTCCGGACAGCAGATCATTGCGCGACTGCAGCGCCGTCAGTTTGACCTGGAGCCATATCCAGTTGCCACTTTCTCCCAAGACTCTGACGCGTGTCTCTAGAGTTCCGTTACGGAGACCGCCGAAGCCCGAAAAAAGGTCCAAAGCATTTGGCCAATCGGCGGGATGAATCCAGTGAGGCGGGATATGACTTTTTAGTCTCTCAATATCTTCACGCGTGCAAAATTGAAACAGCCTTTTGCTCTTTGAGTTCCGCCATAAAAGTTCATGACGATCATTGAAAACAAACGTTGCCAGCGGAAGTACCTCGCCCCAGTAGGTGAGTTCTTCGCGCAACAATTCCAGCGTGCCGCGGTATTGGTTCGGATGAGACAGGGCCGCGGTGCGTTCCGAGTGAAAAAAACTTGCGCTGACCAGGCCGTGGCGGCTGATTAGTTTTCGTATCGCGTCACTGAGTCTGGTTTTAATTAAAGAAATCATTTATGGCTACTTATGTCGAATATTCGAGAGCTTAACCTGCGTGGGGAGCTACCACGAGGATGAGCGTCACGCCATAAAATCCCGCGGCGAGAATTTTTATTTCACGGAAGATTTCTGGGGATTATAAGTTAATAGAATGTTTCAAGAAGATTTATTTTTGGCGGCGGTATCCTCAGTTTATTCCGCGCACCACCGATTCCAGAGCGATGTCTTAAAATAACTTCGTAAGGAGTCGTTTTTGCAGGAACGAGTGGAAATTCTTTGGTTTTGTCGACCAATTGGAGCCCCCGTCGGTGAACGGCAGGCCCAGGGAATGTCACTTGTTATGCGCAATTGTGCCGAGGCAGAGCTCCCATCGCTGATAGATTCCATGTCCGACGACGGTGTCGTCTCAGTGCGGCTGTGTGTCGTAAGCCCATCGCAGTTGATGCGGCACAGAGCCCAAATTCTTGAAAGTCTTGAGGGAGCCA
>JBEDKY010000280.1:0-6973 GCA_041171905.1 Pseudomonadota bacterium | reverse complement strand
ACAGTGCCCTGCTTGCGACAGCCAGTTCCCTCGCAGCCTACGAGCGTGACGGACAACTGAAATCCTGGTGTTGGCCGCGCAAAGATGCGTTTCACAATCATCTGCGTTTTTTCATCATGGGTCTTGTTCAAAAGGATGAGAGCATCTGGCTTGATCCGGAGCGCGACAATATATCCTTTAACTGGATTAAGCCGCTGGAGCATCTGCAAATCCATTGGCACATTCATCATCCTGCCGCACGCGGACTTCGGTTGAGGATGGATGCCAAGCTGGTCGACGAGAACACACTTGAACACACCTATCTGATAGACGCTTCCGAACACAGTGCTTTGCACGATACAAAATTTTGGTTCCTGATGGCGCCTGAAGTCGCGGGCCGCCGAAGCCAGTTTCAATGTGTGCGAGCCGGTTTGCTGAACAATCAGATTCGCTGCGACGCAGATCCGTACTATTTAACTTTAGAAACAGTTGGTCACGACAAATTCCGCAATGTGGCCGCGCTGCAGATTGATGCGCACAGCTCACTGGGCAGCCTGGTGCAGTCGTTTGTCACACATCCAGCCGCCTTCAGAGGCATTGAAATGGGCCGCTGCGCGGCAATCGCACTCTCACAAACCATCCGCTGGAATACACCCTTCACTTTACGCATGAATCTGCGCTCGGCAGCCGATAATCATCTGCAAACAGAACGGGCCGGCCACAGTGCGGAAACCGCTTGGGCAGCCACAGATGATGATTCATCCAACAGGCCGACCTCCCACTCGTTGTCACTGCGCGTGCTGGATGCATTGACGAGTCCAAATGGCGCGCTGCTGGCGTCAGCCGAATGCGACTGGGATATGCGCTTCAGCGGCGGCTACGGTTTTGTCTGGCCGCGCGATGCCGCCTTTGCGGGACTCGCCCTGCTCGAGTGCGGACACACGCAAAGAGCTGCGCGCATCGCAGGATTCTTGTCGAAAGCACTTGGCCAATCGCACGACTTTGAACAGCGCTACACAGACTCTGCACAGCCGGCCCCAAGTTGGTGTCTGCGACAGCCCGATCAACGACCTCTCGTCTGTTTGCTCTGGATTGCTCTGCTTGCTGATTCGCAACTGCCGGAGTCAAAGAAAACTGAACTGCGGAACAAACTCAACACATGTTTGTCAGCCATGGCGGACGAACTGCTGACTTCTCCGGAAACGGCCCTGACGGGATTCGACCTTTGGGAAGAGCGCGAAGGACAGCATTTTTTTGCTCTGGTGACCGCCTACGGCGCGCTCATCCGTGGAGTCAATCATGCGCTGACCGACGCCGCGCAGGAACGCTTCGGCGCCGCAGCGCAGGTCGCCGCCCGCTTGGCGCAGGGGCACTTTAGTCCTCTTCACCCCTGGCCCGCGCGCACCCGCTCAGCCACGGGTCACGCCGATTTTACCGCAGATGCAAGTTTACTGGCCTGCCTGATGCCCGTTCCGGAATTTCCGCTCTCAGACCAACAGCGCTCAGGCATGTTTCATGCCCTGCGCGAAGCCCTGAGACACGGTGTGGGTTACCGCCGCTACGCAGGGGACACCTACCGCGGGGGGGGGTGCTGGCCACTGGTCGGTTTGTGGTTCGCCTTGGGAGCCGGAGAAGTTCTTCAGACCGCGGAGGTGGGGCCGTTCATGCGCTCGGCCCTGCATGAGGCCTCTGCAGCTTCCACTCCGTTGGGCTATTTACCCGAGCAAATCAGCCCTGAGTCAAGCCAGCCCACATGGGTTGTTCCGCTGGCCTGGTCGCATGCTTTTTTCATGCAGCTCACCCACCGCAGCAAAAAAATCGAGGAAGCCAAGAAAATCCTTGATGAAGCAGCCATCACTCACTAAAACCCCGACACGCGTCAGCCACAGCGACTGCAAAATCCAAAAGATTGCTAATTCCGCTGAGATAGGGCTGTCATCATCGGGAGATTCGCATGCGTTCCATGGAGTATGATGTCGTTGTCGTCGGCGGAGGCCATGCCGGGATTGAAGCAGCGCTGGCCAGCGCACGCATGGGACTCAAGACCTGTCTGCTGACGATGAGCATCGACCGCATCGGACAAATGTCCTGCAATCCGGCCATCGGCGGCACCGCCAAAGGCCATCTCGTCAAAGAAATCGACGCACTCGGCGGCGAAATGGGCGCAGCCATCGACTCGGCTGGTCTTCAATTCAGAATTCTCAACCGTTCCAAGGGCCCTGCAATCTGGAGCTCGCGAGCGCAGGCCGATATGGAACTTTATCGCACCTACATGCGCAAGATTTGCGAAAACACCAAAAACCTGGACCTGCATCAGGACACCGTTGCCACCCTTTTGCTGGAGGGCAACAGAATCGCCGGAGTGAGCACATCACTCGACCAAAGGCTCCATGCAAAATGTGTGGTCATCACCACAGGAACCTTTCTCAACGGACTGATACACATCGGCGATCGCCGAATCACGGCGGGCCGCGTCGGCGAGCCTGCGAGCGTGGAACTCGCCGAAGCACTCAAAAATTACGGATTCAAAATGGGCCGGATGAAAACCGGAACGACCCCGAGGTTGGATGCGCGTTCGATCGATTTTTCAAAACTCGAACGCCAGGATTCCGATCCGGATTTCGTACCCTTCAGCCTCAGAACAAAGAAGATCAGTCAGAAACTGCTGCCGTGCTACATCACCTACACAAACGAAGAGACGCACAGAATCATCCGTGAACACATGCATCTCTCACCTTTGTACAGCGGCATCATCACCGGTATTGGTCCGCGCTACTGCCCGAGCATAGAAGACAAAGTCGTCAAGTTCCCGGATAAAATTTCGCACCAGATTTTCATTGAACCCGAGGGATATGACACGCACGAAATCTATCCGAACGGTATTTCAACCAGCCTTCCGGTCGACGTACAGGAAAAATTCCTTCGCAGCATCGCCGGTTTTGAAAACGCCGTGATTATGAAGCCCGGCTATGCAATCGAATATGACTATATTCAGCCGACAGAACTGCATCCGACACTCGAGGCGAAGGCGATTGAAAATCTTTTCTTTGCCGGACAGATCAACGGAACCACGGGATATGAGGAAGCCGCAGCACAGGGGCTCGTTGCCGGAATCAACGCGGCCCTGCGGGTTCAGAACAAGCCGCCGTTTGTACCGTCTCGACAGGAAAGCTACATCGGCGTTCTGGTTGATGACCTGACCACCCTTGGAACTCAGGAACCCTACCGGATGTTCACAAGCCGTGCGGAGAACCGGCTCAAACTGCGCGAAGACAACGCCGACGCCCGTTTGCGCCACTACGCACACCGTTTTGGTCTCATCAGTGACGAAGAATTTGCAGAATTTTCTGTGCGCCAAGAACGTCTCCACGCGGAACGTGAGCGTCTGCGCACAACGTGGCTCAACCCGACTCCAGACACCAACCTGCGGCTCAAAACCGCCGGATTGCCGGAGCTGATGACCACCTCAACCAGCCTCGACGCTTACCTGAAGCGCCCCGAGGTCGATGCTCAACGTCTGTGTGCTGCAGGACTGATGGATGCGGAACTCGGCGAGCGTGTACTGCGCTGCATTGAAATTGAAACAAAGTACGACGGCTACATCCGCCGTGAAGAGGCGCTTGGCGATCGCCTGCAAAAAATGGATGCTGTTTGGATTCCTAAAGAACTGGACTACTCCGGCATCTCGGGGCTCTCGCGTGAGGTGGTCGAAAAACTGCGCAAGCATTCACCGAGCACGTTGGGACAAGCCTCTCGCATCAGCGGCATCACGCCAGCTGCCGTGACCCTTTTGCACGCGGTGATTGAACGCAACCGTCAGTCGGCTGTCGGGCAAAGTCTTCCGACCCACTAACTCTCTCCATAGGACTGCATGCTAGGATCAGACTGTGCGGAATGACTTCACCGGCCAATCGTCCGGAGGGAGTTCCGTGCACGCAACCCTGATTCAGGATGGTTCGTGTCATGGCATTACTCGACGGACAACTCACCTCACGCAAATTTCAGCTGACAGTGCGCTGGTCGCTGGTTGTTGCGCTCTGGGCGCTGCTCATGTCGATGGCATCCGGACAGGCCGGAATCTCCAACTACGTCGAGCTCGTCAGCAAACGAAACGTTCTTGTTGACGTCAACATGCGGCTGAAAGTGGAAAACCAACTGCTCGAAGAAAAAATAAAATTGCTCAAAACCAATCCTGCAGAGCAGATCCGCTTCCTGAAGGATGAATTCGGCTATGTTCAGGCAAACGAATACGTTTATCGTTTCGACAAACCCGAGCAGATTGAAAAAGTCCCAAGCAAGAAAAAGAAAACACAGACTTCAGAAATTAAATCCAACAATCCAAACGGCTAGGAAACCATGCGGAAGCATATTTTTTCACCTACATTGCTGGTGCTGTTCTGTTCGAGTCTCGCGTTCGCCGCTCCGCGCGACAAAAAAGTCAAATCATTTGAACGCGAGAGAACAGAAAAAATCAATCCCGAATCAACTCAGGTCAAATCATTCGAACGCGAGAAAACACAAAAACTCAATTTCGAACCGACACAAATCGAATCTCCGGATGCAGTCCGCGGCAGCGACCCGAAAAATCCTCAGCTGACGCCCGCACAAATTGAAACCACAAAAAAAGAGATCAAAAGACTCCGCGCCCTGATTGAATCAGGTCAGCAGATGCTAGCGGAGTCGGAAGGAAATCAGAGTGCGCATATAAAAATTATGAGCACTCTGACACTCCTTGAAATTGAGATGCGAAAACTCAACGAAAAACTGCGCGGCTCGACACCAGGCTCCGGTGAATCCACTGCCGGAGGAGACACACCGGCGCCCACCATTGGCGCGCCTGCAGACAGCGACACGCAGTCTGTCCAAGAGCAGGCAAATCCGTCTACACTGCAAGCTCCGCCTGATGCTGCGCCTGCCGCTAATGAAGCTGATAACACTACCAAAAAAGGAGAGTGAGAGCCATGTCCGTTCGCCGCAGAAAATTCCGAAATTATTGGCTCAACGCCGAGTTCCAAGGCCGCTATATTACCGCGCTCCTGGCGTCATCCCTTGTTGCGATGCTGCTCTATGGTTATGTCTTTTATTCTCACGTCAAAGAGAACTATGACACGCTCGTAAAAATTTCACCGATGACCGACGACACCAAAGTTCAGCTTTATGCCGAGCTCAATCGGATCATCGTTTACCTGAGCTTGAGCAGTATCGTCTTTTTCGCACTTGTGGCGGTCATCGGACTCATTTATTCCCACCGCGTCGCCGGACCACTGTTCAAAATCAAGAGCGTCTGCAAGGACGTCTGCGACGGCAACTTCTCCGCGCGCATCGCATTGCGTCCCAACGATGAGTTCCGAGATGTCGCAGAACAACTCAATAAAATGATCGATGTGCTTCAAAGCAAAAAAGCCGAACAGCCATCACAGCAGGGCGACACCCAGCAAAACAGCCATCTGAAAGCTGTTTAAGGAAGAAACTCCATATCTGATAAAAACTGGTTCAATTCTTTCCGCTCCGTGGCCGACAGACTGAGTCCCCGGCCGTTGTTAGGTGGTGGCATGGTGTTGCTCTCGACGCGCGATCGCCCACCGCCCGCGCTCGTCTTGACCTGCTGGAAGCTTCCAAACGGAGTGCGCGGTGCGCTTGCATGACATGGCTGGCAGCGCGCGTCTATCAGCGCCTTGAACTTGTTGTTGTATTGCTGAGTGAGCTCCTCGGCAGAAGGCGTCTTCGGAGAGCCTGCATTTTCTGGAGTTTCAGTTGCGACTTCTGTCGCGATCGGCTTGGGAGACGTCTCATTGTCAGCCACTTCGGCTTTTTCGTCCGTGCTGTAGATCTTGCTTCCGCTCAAAACAAAGACTCGCCCCACCGGAGAGATGACACCATCGGCGTTGGCACTCAGGGTCATACTGACACGACTGGGAACAATCGTCGTTTTTCCTGCTTTGAAACCCTTGAATCGCTTGTTTTCGGCAGCAAACTGACCGCCAGAATCGCGCAGAATGTAAACGATATAGTCGCCGACAACCAGCCACACACCGCGTCCGCGTATAACACCAGCCCCGGTAATCTTTGATGAATCAAAATTCGCAAGACTGACGGAATCCAATTTCAGATAGAATTCGCGCTTCAGCTGCGGTTCGGCGTTCAGCCAAAGAATCCGGTCTTTAAAAATTCCGACCAAATCGGTTTTGGACACAGAAATAACCGTAAGAGCCGTAGACTTCTGATCCAAAATAGATGTAATATTCTCCTCAATCTTTGCAATTTCTGAACCGGCGCGCGCGCGGTAGTATATTTTTTCTTTTGTGATTCCCCAGTACTGTTCTTCGCCCATGGTGTACATCCAAACTGGTTTTTCGGATGTATCGGAAATGGAGGCCGTTTGAGTTGTCGCCTGCAAGTCCTGAGTATTTATGACAACACTTTTACCGTCTTTTCCGGCCACCATCACCGACTGCTCGTCAACAAATGACATCAGCTGAACGGATGATTTCAATTCGTCTGCAATTTTTTTGCCGAGCTCTTGGCGCAAAGTGAGACTGGTTCCGGTTGAATCGAGAAAAGGCTTGAACTTCGCATTCGCATAGCTGCTGTCGCCCGATATGGAAACACGATTGCTACACGCCACAATCAGCGCAACCAACGCGACGACAGCTGGAATGTATTTTGTTGCAAGCCTTGAATTCAATCGCTCATCCTTTTCTGAATTTGCCGACTTTGTCGCGCGGACGCAGTGTCAGTGATTGCCCGGCTGCGGACAGAATTGCTTCGGCAACCGCACCGTCGATCGACCCGGCTGTTTGTGTGCCTGCATCAAGCCCAAGTACGCCATCCGCCCATTCAAGCGTTCTGTTGTCTACGAAGGCAGAAGCACTCGCAGGCCCGTAATAGGCACTCTGAATGGCACCGAGCGGCCCGCCTTCTGAACCTTTCACAATCACAGCGATGCTGCTGACAGTGTTGCTGTCCTGAACCCAGTCCTCGTTTCGGCCTGAAC
>JBEDKY010000279.1:0-13710 GCA_041171905.1 Pseudomonadota bacterium | reverse complement strand
CCATCGCGCCGCCTGTGAAAAATAATTTTCCAGCCAGAACAGAACCAGATGATATTGAGAATGTTGGTGATGATAAGCGAGGCTCTGCGTCTGATTGTGCGGTACGACGTGTATCAGCGAGTCGGCCCAGTGCGGACTGTTTTTCTCGCGCGACAAAAACGCCTCAAGGATGAGACTTTCGAAACCCAAATGTGTTGTGCCGACATTCGAAGACTGCTGAGACATCTTAAAGTTCTCCCAGCCGTTTGAGCGTGCTCTGCCCGTTGAGAATTTCACCCACCAGATCTTGCGCGCTGACCAAAGGCTCAAACCACTTCAAAAAAATTGACTTGTGCTCACCCTGCGGCAGGGCATGCAGCACATCCTCGAGGAGCGCCCAGTGGGTGACCGAGAGACTCCCACACTCTGCATCAATATCGCCATGATTGGACAACGCCAGTGCACCAATCCGGACACTCATCACCTGACCGAGAGGAAATTTGCCAAGTTCACTTTCAAAATTCAGACCCTGGTGTTGAAGAGTCACAAAATAAGCCGGAATGTCAAAAAAGATTTTAGCTCCACTCATTTCGCTCAGACGTTGCCAAAATTCAGTTTCGCTGAGTGAATCGAAGGAGTAACGAAACATCGAGGCAACATTCGTCAGTGCGATATCACACCCCAACGCCGACCTCAGCTGGCGGACACGACGGCTCAGGAGTTCAACCATCTCTGCAGTGCGGGGCACGGGAAAGGGAACCTGCAGCGCATGACCATGGTGAGAACTGAAGCCGACGGCAAATGCCACCCACTTTGGCGAAGTCTCTGAAATACACTCATGCAATCTTGCGATCAGACTCTCATCGGGATCAGTTTCAGAGGCAAGGTTCAACAGCCTTGAGTGCAAGCAAACATCTGTTTTCTGGCCCATTCTCTTCACCCAGTGACGGTCGAGAGAAGCTTTTTTTTGCAACAGCAGGCGATCCATGCAGGCTTCGAATGAGGGCAGCTGCGGCGATTCGGAAAAAAACTCGTATAAGTGAGGGAATAACGGCAGTCCCCATTTGTAGGAAGCAGCCTCAAAGGGCGTTCCCCGCAACGTCCAGTCGAGCCGCGGCGCCGCGCCAAAATCACTCATGCCCCCTCCCAGCTGCAGACAATTTCAACTTCCGGATAATAGTGGTGCTCTCAGCCGGAATCGAACCGGCACGGCCTTGCGGCCAACGGATTTTAAGTCCGTTGCGTCTACCTATTTCGCCATGAGAGCCGAGGCTAAAACAGAACCCAAGCCGTATATCTCAAGCTAGCAGTCATAACAAGCCGCCGGCTTTGGCGCCGATTGGTGATTTTCATGAAAATCGCATATATCGCTCCGGCAGTTGATCCCCAATGCACATTTGAGAGGAGCTCCACATGACAACAACACAGGACGTCCTGACCCCTCAGCAAGTCGCAGAACAGATCCGCAAAACATATAACCCCGCGTTACTGACTGGAAAGGTTGCGCTGGTCACGGGCGGATCGCGCGGAATCGGCCGTTCGATTGCAATCGCCCTTGGCGCCTGCGGGGCACGCGTGATTGTGAACTACGCAGGCAACGCCACAGCTGCTCAAGAGACTGTTGCAGCCATCGAAGCCGTTGGCGGACAAGCGCGCGCTGTGCAATTTGACGTCTCCAACAGCACTCAGGCCGCAGAAGCAATCAAGACTTTGGAAAAGGAATTCGGCGGATTCGATGTGCTCGTGAACAACGCGGGCGTATCCAAGGACAACCTCTTCATCAAAATGAAAGATGAGGAATGGGACGCGAATATCAACACAAATCTCAAAGGCGCATTCGTCTGCGCACGCGCGGTCACGATGGGTATGATGCGCAAACGGGCAGGTAAAATCATCAACATTTCATCTGTCATCGGCCTGACTGGCAACGTCGGACAGGCTGGATACGCGGCAAGTAAAGCGGGACTCTTGGGGCTGACCAAGAGTCTCGCCAAAGAACTCGCGTCACGGAATATTCAAGTGAACACCATTTGCCCGGGTTACATCACTACCGACATGACCAACGCTCATGGCGACAAACTGATTGAAAATGTGCTCAAGCAGATTCCGATGGAAAGACTGGGTGACCCAGTGGAAATCGCGCGCATGGCAGTCTTTCTTGCGAGTGATGCATCAAACTACGTTACCGGACAGACGGTCGCCGTCGACGGCGGAATGACCATGATGTAACCACTCTGTGCAGCAAGGCACAGACTGGTAACAACCAGATGAGCCATATGCCCAGCCGAATTTGTTGTTCTTTGAGCAACAAGGCGGCTGGGTGATTTTTTTTGCCAAGATAAAAATTCTCCGCCACTCCCAAACGTCCCGCCAAACTTCCGCAGGGAGCAAACGGCTGAACCCTTTCACCCAAAATGGGCGGATACAAACTGAGAACTCCCGCGACGTCATCAAGCCCCAGTGCAACCTCGCTGCGCGGCTGCCAGTAGCCCATGATTGCGTCCGGATCGGAATGGTTATGTCCCAGACCAAGGCAGTGCCCGAACTCATGCACAAGCACAAAGATAAACGAGGGTATTGAGTCGATGTCAGTTCCGACCTGGATGTCACAATCACGCAAGCGTCGGCTGTCGCCTTCATCGGGGACCGGATAGGCGAGTCCACTGGCCACCGTCGAAATCGTCGCTATTCCAACCGAAAAAAGATTGTCGTCCGGATTGATGGCACCTTTTCGTTCGGCGCTGACTTTCAATTGGATCGACAATTGGGGAATGTCATTCCAGTAGTTCATCGCCCTCTGAACCAGCAGCAAGAACACCTCGTCATCGGAATAATCCGCGTAGACGCCGTCCTCGAACGACTCCTTATCGGAAAAAACCGGAGCCTCGCTGGTCAGATGAAATTCCTGAGTGAGCCCGTCCGCGGGCACCAGTTTCGGACGCAGAGGAGACAGGTAGACGTATGAAAAGGCTGGTTGCGACACAAAAGTGAGCAATAAAATAAATAATATTGTCCACCTCGGGCCAGACAAGCGACGCCCCCATTCCGCTGCCAAAGCAGCCGGCAATTTTCAAAACTGATAACTTATGGAGGAGCGTATCAAATTTTTGAGACCGCGACGTGCCAAGACTCTACCTGTTGACGTTTTCGCCCAATGGAGTTCTGCGGACAATTGCAAAGACTCATAGGGTTTTAACTGAGCCCTGACGTATCTCCATTGTTCCTTGCGGTCTGGCGAAAGAAGTACACCCGCTGCAGGCTCAAATCGACCGTCCCAAAAAGGCTTCTGTGTCCGCAGCCCCACGAGAGTCGAATCAGGAATAAAATTCGCAGATTTTGACACGAACCAATGTTCCTGCCAGACCTCAAAAGTCGTTATTAGATCCTTTAATAAAGTCGCATCGAGTGTGGCATGAAAGACAGCTTGATCGGAACGCGAGCGCAACAAAGCTCCTTGATCCTGCAGAGCACGATTCGAATGAAGGGCAAATTCTGAGCGAAAAACAAAGTCGCCTGCCGACTGAGTTGCACTCAGCCCCATGGAAAACACCCTCGGCTCATTCACTTTCAAAACAAAACCGGTCTGTGGCGAGCCCGATAAGTAAAACTGCGGAACACGCTCAAAATAAGACAGCAGGTATCCATTGATGTCCCATCCATTCTTCAATAACCCACCCGCCTTGAGACCGAATTCCGAATCCCTGAACCAACGCCTTGCCGGCGCTTTCTCCACTGCAACACCGTTGAAAGAACTTCGCAGCGGAGAGCGCGACGGCTTCAAAGTGATGACAGTTTGAAAAACTGTGTTGTCGCCCAGATATTGTAAGTTTACCGAGGGAACGGCGATTTTTATCTGTTCATCGTCTGAATACAATGGTTCGGTCAAATCACGCGGGTTGAGAAAATCTACTCCATCAAAAAACGCTGAATCGCCCCACGTGTATTTCTGCAATCCCAGACCGACGCTTGCGCGGTTACCCTGCCACTGAACAAAAGCATGATCACTCTTGAATTCGTACTTCTTTCCGGTCGAAACGAACTTTGACCTCGTGTCAGCGCGCAACTTAGCTTCAAGAGAAATGGAGATTTCCTCAAAAAAATAGACTTCCGACTGCCATTTCAGTCCGAGACCGGGACGAAGATTCAGCAGCCGTCTGTCCTTGGTGGTACCAACTGTGAGCACTTCAGGCGTCGCACTCCACGACTTTAATTCGGCACGGGCAATGCACGGCGTGTACAAACCAATTATTGCCAGCACGAACCGCACATCCGACCACAAATTACTAGAATGCGCCTCTTTGCGAAAAAATCTCACGCAAATGTTCCGATTTTACTAAAGAGAGTTTTGATTGAACATGGCATCCGAAGATTCCTTTGGCTCAAGCTTGAGAATCCTTATGACTGAAGATTCGTCCTGATTTTTTGCGTCTTGAATGAGAATTTCAGTGGGACGAACCGCTCCTGCAATCTGCTTATAAGCGCTGAATTGAGCGTTCTTCAAAATCATCCCTGCCAAACTCAGGTACTCCGCCTTGACAGGCCTGAAGGTATTCTTTTCAACCCAGACTCTGAGCTTCTCATACGTCAGTCCCTTTTTGCTTGCCGTCAGCATCAGAACCCAATTTTTATTGTCCTGAGATTCAAACACAGCCGTATAATCACCCCACCAGCGCATCCGACTCACGTCACCGTTTGCAGCCTGGCCAGTGAGTTTTTGGTTCAATGCCACACGAACCGTGCGTTTGAGGTTTGGAACATAGGCCCACATATCCTCATTGACCATGACCATACTGCGGCCCTTGTCACGAGCGGGTGCGATTGTGTTCACGCGAGTCTTGTCGCGACCTTTTGTAAATACTTCCAGTTTGACGACATCATCTTGACCTTTGGAAGTGACGTCCACCTCCATGAAATATGATTGAGAAGGACAACGTACTTCATCCGCTTTACGAAGCACATCTTCAGCAGAAAGAGATTGCTTTGCCGGTAATTCGACCTCAGCATGCGCCTGAAAATAACGAAAATCGGACGCTACCGAAGCCAGCAATGAAAAAATTAAAACATTGACTCGTCTCATTTCCCGACTCCGAGATTATGATTTCTTGAAAACATCTACATGGTACATTTGTGTTTTCTCTGCAGCAATGAACTGCCGATAGTTCTCCGTCACCTGCATAAAACCATCACGTTTCATCCAGTTTATGATTCTGAGGTAATAACGCGCAACAATGAGTGCCTGACCATTCAAACCTGAACTCATCCTGACAAGGAACTCTCTGGATGTTTGTTCATCAAAATAAGATGGCACATCAGAAAGTGAGACAAAATCAGCACGGTCTGCAGCGAGGGAGCTCACGCAGTCGACCACATTATTCTGGACGTACTTCACACGAGCGTTCCTCAGACCAGCTTGAATCTGGGAATAGACATCGCTGTTGCATTCGATCGGATTACCCTCGGCGTGGACAATACGCCCAAGCAGCGTGAGCTGTAAAAAATAGTTTTCGCGCGGCAACCCACCGGAGAAAAGACGGCTGTAGGCTTTTTGATAATGCTGCCAATGGGTGTCGGAAATGTTCTTCTTTGGAAAATGACCCTTGTAGAGAAGTGTATTGAAGAATCTGGAATTACCAATCATGAAAATCAAAAGGTTCCATCGCAGATAGGGGAATGACCGTCGCATGTACTCCAAATGCTCAGGCATTGATTTGGCCGTGAATATCTCATCACACTCTGCGCCCAAAAGAGCTCGGCAGAGTTTAGAAATCTTCTCAAAGGTGCGTTCCCACTTTCCCGCGTACAAAAGCGGTGAATCGCCCGATTGATTGAAGATTTTTCGGAAGAAATCGCGACACTCCTGACCGACATCAATCTCTTCGAGCACCTTCAGACAAAATCCCTCGGGAGAGTTTGAAGGTGGATACCCCCAGAATCCTAAAAATTCAGAGTGGCTCAGCACACGCGCGGTTGCAAACCGCAACTCTGCAAGCCACAGCTGCTCACGTGACAAATCGACACAGGTCACCAGAGCAGGATTCTTCGCAAACAGCGGCAAAACTCGCGCGCCACTGCCGGCTACAGCAACCACATGGCCAACGTCCTGAGGAAGAACGTTCATTTCAAGCGACGTGTCTTCATTTGCAAGTGTGTAGTTGAGTGTATTGAAATATTCTTTACTCATACAAGCCTCAATTTTCGGCCAGCGCGTGTCACTGGCATTTTCCATTCGCGCAGTTTTTCCCGCGCGAGCGCTCGGCAGCGCTCGAGCATGTCGTCCGTCAGGAAGCCCTCGTGAGTGCGAATGCTCGAAAGCTTCGCACCATGCTTCAGACCAAGCTGATAAATCTCCTTCACCCGCTCGAACTGCAATTGTCTCGACAGGGAGAATGACTCGTAGCGTCCTTCCATCGTCAGAAGAACAGTCTCGGCGAGACACGCATACACGCTGGGCTTAGCGAGACCAATATCAACACTCAGTCGCACCGGCCCCGGCAAATCAATTTCACCGCTTTCAATAATCAAAACATCCGGCCGGCGACGGGCCTCCTCGGGGTTTATGTCGAGCGGTCGCGAGCAGTCGCAGATCACAGCACCTGGCTTGACACGCATAATGTCGAGTATCTGACCACGTTGGTTTGATGTTGCCGTAACGATGAGGTCCGTGTCTGCCAATTCCTCATCAGGATCGGTGCGCATCAGTATTTCTGTCTTGGGAGCAAGCTCACTGAGTTCGTCACGAAGCTCCAAAAGCTTGTCGGGACGAGGAGCCACAATCACGATAGTAGTTGCAACCATCGCAAGCAATTGCGCCGAAACGCGGCCTATACTTCCGGTAGCTCCGACAACCATCACCTTCATCGGAATCAGTCCGCTCTTCTCAGGAGGCTTTACGAAGCCCATTTTTATAACCATTTCACGCGCAGCCCAGAGCGTTGCCGACGCCGAATAAGAGTTCCCGGTGGTTACAGGAATCGGCGATCTGCGCGCCACAGTCACGCCCGAATCACCGATCACTTTTGTGTATGCGCCCAAACCAATCATCAGTGCACCGCGTTTGTGTGCATCCTCTGCAGCTGCGACAAGTTGGTCGTATATAAAGTTCTCATCCATCTGCAGCATTGCACGTGGGGTCGCACAAAGTGCATATAAATCACAGATCACCTCCTGTCCTGTCGATTCGCTCCGCGCACGTGTCAGCTCGCCGTAACGAAACACCGGAACCCGCGCGAGCATACGCTCTGCGGTTTTAACGACAGGTTTCGGAGAATGGGTCAACCACGACATGCCCGGCGTCAGCGCCAGATGCTTAACACTGAGAGGATGAATGATGAATGCACAACGACGAGGAACGCTCGACACACTCGTTTTTTTACGAGGTTCAAGACGCATTCCCTCAATCATTTCCAACGCAAATTCAGAAAGACTCGACGCGCTTTGCCGGTTCATGCGGACTTGATCCATCACGGCCATCAACAATCCGAATGACCACATTTGATGGGGAATCTGCAACGCAGCCACGTTGGGAGCAAACTCGATGATCTGCGCAGGCTGAAAACGTTCCAGTTTTTCGCGCTGAGCGGAGGTCAGGAAATCAATGAAAATGACCTTCGATTCATAAATCTCCGGTTCGTCGACGTCACCGAGAAGTGCAGAGTACGTTACAAACACATCTGATTGACGAATCCACTGTTTCATTTTCTGCCGAGTGTTCTTTTGCATCCAGTCAGAAAATACGTGCTTTCCCGCGACTACACGCGAAGACAGCAGAGGTGTGATCATTTTAAAAAAGCGAAGAATCTGCTGCGGGTTGCGGAGAAGTGTCGGAATTCCAAAAAGAAAGAGTGGATCAGCTGACTGAATGCAACCTCCACCCTCGGTAAAAGTGTCTGCAAATGGTGTGTAGAGAGCTGTGTGAAAGAGAATTTTCTTGCCTTTGAAAAAATTCGGTTCTTCACGCAAAAATTTTCGTACCGACCAATTCGCAAAGAGCGCGCTCAGCTCGATTCCTGTATAGATTGGCGTGCGATCAGCAAAACGATTGAGGTCGCGGGTCGGCAAATGCAGAACCTCTCTGTTGCCAAAGGACGACTTGTCACGAACTCCGCTGAGGACAAAAGCATCAACCTCGCCGTCGAATTCATGAATGAGAAAGTGTGCTGCCGAAAAGTCCCACCCGATTCTTTTCTCTGTCACCTCGAATTGAATCCCATCCAGTTCGAAATTTCCTCTCAGATCGGTCCCGAGATCGAGAAAATTCAAAACGAGGATTCGTCTCTTTTTTGTTGCCGTCATGAGCGCGTGCCCCCACTCGTCAGCAATGTCAATGCATGATGGTGAACAGTGAAATTGAGTTCGCCTTCAAACTCGAAAGATTCGCCGTCGGCAAACAGCAAATGTCCTTTGCCGTCTTCCGCACGGACGGTCATTTTTTTACATCGGATGCGCTCTGAGAGCTGCGGCTCCTGATTCATTCTCAGCTTTGCAAGGGACAGCAATAGTTCCGCCGGTGTCTGGGCACGCAGGAAGAGAACATCAAAAGCACCGTCTGTCGGCTTTGCATCAGGTGCGACAAGAAGATCTCCACCCAGTCTCGGCTGGTTGCAGACAAACACGTTGCTGAAGACTCCCGCGCGGCTTCCACCCTCAGTCTGAATTTCATATTTTCGAAGATAAGATCGTCTTCCGACGATGGTTGCGGCAGCGAGTCCCGTGTAGATGTTTGTTCCCGTGTATTGCGCTATTTTTCTGAACGCCATCGATTTTCTGCGCATCGCGTTGAAATCGCGCGTCAGCAGCGCACCGACACCCAATCCGCCAACAGTCGCAAAGAGCACATCGTTGCAGTTAAGAACATCAACCTTCCGTTCGATCCGACGGCTCAATGCATAGTAGACCGACAGTAGATCCGGGTTGTAGCCCCAATATTTTGCGAAATCATTCGCGGTGCCCAATGGGAGAACTACAAAAGGCCTTTGGGTTCTGACAAGTTCAGGAAGTGCGCACTGCAGGGTTCCGTCTCCGCCAGCAATCACAAGGTTTTCGCTGCTTGGTATATCACGGATGATTTTTTGCAATTCCGCAACTGAAGCTGGCTGGTGAAGCTCCGGGGCAAGCTGTGGCAATCCGATTCTGAGCGCGGCCAAGACGCGTTCACGCTGAACACTGCCCGCGGAACCATTCACAATCATGTGAAATCTGATCCGCTCCAACGGTTTATAAGGATACCCATCCAAGGACATGCAAGACCCCAAACTGCCCCACTGACAACAGGGGGGTTTCGGTCAGTCTTTCTGAAACTTTACAAAAGGTATTTTCAAATATCTGATTATATTTGGTTAAATTTAATAAATTACATTTCCACTGAAAACTGAATCGCAGCGGCGAACATGGTATCCGAATTCACAGAGGGAGCCCCGACAAGTTTCATTGTGGACTCGGATCGACGAACAGCCTGAAGGGTTTCCAAAACTGCCGTGAAGACGTCCTCATTTTCCTCGACACACCAGCTGCAAGTGCCGTAGACGAGCCGTCCACCACGACGCACATGACGAGCTGCGTTGGCGAGGAGTTGCCTCTGCAAAGCATACAGTGACTCACGTGACTCGCGGGAAGCAATCCGCAATCTCGCATCAGGATTGCGCCGCCATGTCCCAGAAGAACTGCATGGCGCATCCACCAAAACAGAATCGAAGCCAGCTTGTAAAAACACTTCGCGGCCAAACTGCGGAGCTGTAACGCCGTCCCAAACGAGAGTACGGATGTTATGAAACCCTGCACGCTGGCAACGGTGCTTGGCTTCCGACAATTTGTGTTCTCGAATATCGGAGGCATACAATGCGCCTTTCCCTTGCAGGGCGGATGCAATAGCGACCGACTTGCCGCCACCTCCGGCGCACGCATCCCAAATCTTTTGTCCTGCTCGAGCATCAACTGTTGTTGCTATCTGCTGACTCGCCCAATCCTGAACCTCAAAAAGCCCCTTTTGAAATGACACCGTCTGATACACACCAAAGTTGCCACTGACGGCGGCGCAGTTCTCGGTATCTTCGGTCCACTCCACGAGAAGTCCATGCTGAGCAAACTCTTTTTCCAGTTGCTCGCGCGCAGAAGGTTGATTGAGCCTGATCCAAAGTGGTGGCCGTTCGTTCTGTGCGCGCAGAAACCGGATTACCTCGTCCTGTGACCAACCACTGACCGACCGCCGCCGCTGCAATGAGCTCGACCATTCTGGCGGAATGCCATGCAGAACAAGCATGAATGAGTAATCCTCGTCACGCCATTCAGCTTTGGCTGCGACCGACGATATTGCCGAATCAAGCTCCAGTCGGAGCGGACTGTTATCGTCAGCGAGTGCCTGTGTAAGCTCAACCAATTTTGCAGGTGGTAAATTGCGAACCGATGACCAGAGTTGATCTTCCGTCGAATTTGCAGCGCAGAATGAACGAAGCTGCTGGTTCTTGGAGTCATCAGACTGTGCGCAGAATTGTCGAACTCCACAACGCACGTGCTCGAGGAACATTCCGAGCATCACCCAACGGGCTGCGGCAAACAAAACATCACTGTAGAAACGCCGGTCCTGACTGCCGAATCGTTTTTCCGCGCGCAATGTTTCGGAGAGCCATCTATCCAGCTGACGTGCCGAAGATGAATCAATGTATCGGGACCAGAGCGCGGCTGCGTGCTTCAGCCTGTTCGCTCGCCGAGCATCCGCCTCCATGATTATGCATCAACCTCGTCATCATAAACGATCTCGGTGTCCGTATAATCATCTGAATCAAAGTCACCGCCCGTTGCTTCATCCCATTCGAGATCAAACTTGCTCTTCGGCATTTCCAGCAAATCCGCCTCGGGCTTTGAGCCATGCGCCTTGCGTGAACGCTCTCGCAGAAAAATGCTTATCGGGATGTGCTTGAAACCGAAAGCCTCGCGGAACTCGTTCTCCAAAAAGCGTTTGTAGCTGAAATGTACATCTTTCGGATCGGAGCAGAAAATAATGAATCTGGGCGGCGCGCTGGAAATTTGCGTCGCATAGAAAAACTTGATTCTGCGCGAACGGTTCTTTGTCAACGGCGGGGTATGCTTCTCAAGAATTCCACGCAGCGTCTTGTTGAGTTCCGACGTCGTGACGCGGCGGCGGCTCTCATCGTACATCTCGATGCATGTTGGCAATATTTTGCTGACCCGCTGATTTTCCTGGGCACTTGTAAAAAGTGTCGGTGCATAGCGGATGTAGCGCAGTGCTTCGTGAAGATCTTCCTGATATCGGTTGATTGTCGTCGAAGTCTTGTCTTCCACCAAATCCCACTTGTTTACGACAACGAGAATTGGCTTGCGCATCTCGAATGCGTAGCCTGCAACCCGGGCATCGCCTTCTGTCGGGCCTTCATCCGCATTGATGACAAGCACTGCGACGTCGCATTCTTCAAGACATGCGACCGAGCGGAGCGCTGAATACTTCTCTAAGCGGTCGGTCATACGACTCTTGCGGCGTATTCCTGCAGTGTCGAGAATTTTGAATTCCTTGCCGAATGCGCGCACCGAGATGTCGACCACATCGCGTGTCGTGCCGGGGCGTGAATCAACAATACTCCTCGTCTCACCCGCAATCCTGTTGAGAATCGACGATTTTCCAACATTGGGGCGGCCAATGATGGCGAGCTTGATTTGCTCCTCAGCCTCGGTGGGGATTTGCGGTTTAGCGCGAATCACATCCGTGACGGTTTCAAGGAGTTCACCCACACCACGGCCGTGTTCTGCACTGACGGCGAAAATATGTTCGACGCCGAGCTTTCGGAAATCTTCGGCCAAGTGATCGTCTTTGGGCAGGTCGCACTTGTTGGCCGCGACGACAAAAAATTTGTCCGCCCTGCGCAGCCGTCGGATGAGGTCGGAATCGACCGGATGCAAACCTTCACGCGCATCGGTGACGAAAACAACGACGTCCGCTTCCTCAATCGCAAGTTCAGCCTGTTCGACCAGCTGTCGCTTGATATTGTCGCGCGAGGTCGGCTCAAAGCCTCCGGTGTCGCAAAGATAAAAACTCGTTCCTGAGAATTCCGCGCGCGAAAAAATTCTGTCCCGCGTTACGCCCGGTTCATCATGCACCAGACTTTTACGTTGTTTTACGATGCGATTGAACAGTGTGCTCTTGCCGACATTGGGACGTCCGACGATGGCAATCAACCGCGTATAGGTGCGCACGGGCATGACAAAAAAACCTCAGTAAAATTATTTCTGGACCGTAGGATCTGCTTGTTGCGGAACCGGCGGTGTACTCACTGGCGCAGTCGCTGCAAGCTGACCCGCCGCGCTTTTCCAAAGATCGGTTAAATCCTGCTCAACCTCGGCCGGATTCCCGTTCCACACCGTCGAATGAGCACCCTTTTGGAAAACCTTTGCGCGAAACAGTTTTCCATCTGGAAGCGCATCTGCAATTTGACGGGATACTTCGGGAGCGACGATGTCATCATTGATTGAATTGTAGACGTAGACAGGGACCGAGACTTTTTCAGCGGACTTGACCGGCTGACATGAGTCGAAGTCGACTTTTCCACGTTTTTCGGCCAACCACACGCCCATACTAATGAACGACTGTGGCACGTTTGGTTTCTTGGGAGTGCTCAGAACAAGTTGTTCAACTGACGGAATCGGGTTCTCCAGCGCAATTGCGAGAATTGTTTTTTCCGCTTCGGCGGCCTCGAGCGGCATCACCACCGCTGCGGCGTTGAGTGCAGCCATTGAACCCATGGACGTTCCATGGAGAAGTATCTTTCTGCCCGGGAACTGATCCTTCAATGCATTGAGAACGGCAATCACATCATGCTGCTCTCTGCAGCCGTAGCTGGCGCCCAACCCGTTGTGGTCAGAGAGTCCGTGATTGCTCAAATCCATCACCACAAGCTGAAATCCAAGCCGCGAAGCCATCTTGAAATAGCGCGTCCCGTGCATGTGGGTACCCGAGACCCCGTGGACGTGGAATAGCAAAGGAAGCTGCGAGGAGAGACGCAATTGCTCTGGTGTGAGGTTGTCGTAGATCTTGTAGTGGATGCGATCACCGAGTGTCGATTTTGTATAGAAACTCTGGCCGGACAGCTTGAGTGCATCATCGCAACTCATGTCCAAAGGTTTGTCCGATGGAAATCCGTCGCGCAAATCAGCGTATGCGTATTCTTTCATCCATTTGGTGCAGTCGATAGTCTCCACCGCCATCCATTTTTCGCGCTCTTTGAAAGGAAACAACAACAGGTCGCTCAGGTAGAACAACGCACCAGTAAAAACAGCGCCAAAGAAGGCAATTGCTGCGGCAGCAATGAGTGTCAGTTTGTAGCGCATTAATCCTTCCTCCCCGAATCTTTTCCGGCCTGCACATCACTTTGCGGTTGCGTGTTCTTTGGCGTCGATGTGACCGCCTCCTGTGCAGAATGAACGCCGCCTTGTGCCTGCCTGCCTGCTTCAGCGACAAGTTCAGCTCCAGCGAAGCGCTCAGAACGCTCAAAAAACCGCCCATTTCCGCGATTTTCCAAGTACAAAACCGACGTTGCGCCCACCCCGAGGTCCTGCGGAGTGCTACGGAGTTCCCTCGGATAGGGCTGACTCGTCAAGAAATATTCGAGAATTTCTAAAAAACCCGGGTTGGGCTGTGGAACCCACCAATGTCGCAACGGAATTTTGTAGACATCAAACGACGTCAGCTGCTGTCGGGCAAAATCGCTCTCGGCGGTATCTAAGAAC
>JBEDKY010000278.1:0-12348 GCA_041171905.1 Pseudomonadota bacterium | reverse complement strand
GCAAGTGTTGGGCTGACTAAATGGTGTCGGACAGTTTGCATCCGGACAGCCTGGCAGTTGTGCTCGACCGCCCTCGCTGCGGATCGGATAGTCTCCAAAATCCCAGCGCAGTTCGATACCATCCTGTGCGACTGTCTCGGCGACGTTATTTTGCGCGTCGACGGCCTGAATTTTGAAGAAGGCACTTTGATTTGGAAGCAGCGGCGGGTTCGTGCTTGTCGTCAGGTTTGGGTCATCTCCGGTTCCCGGCATAGCCGTACCGTTTGACTGAACACGAACGAGTCGAAGCTTAGTAGGGGATGCGGCAACAATTCGGATTGGGTAATTGGCGGTCGTGGCGTTATTGCTTGTCAGCGTTGCGCGCAATGTGCCCGTTCCGGCCTGCAATAGCGGCAGGAGTCCGGCGAACGGCAAGCTCGGGTGTTGCTGCGGAGGTAGCAGTGTAAATCCCGTTTCATATGAAAATACTGATTGCGGGCTGTCGGTGTTGTTTCCGGCGGCATCGAGCGAGCGAACCTCGACCTGCTGGAAGTCGTTGGTCGTTGTAAAAATATTGTCTGAATCGGTTGAAAACGCGCGGTCCTTGTTTGCACCGCTAATATCGGAGAAGAAGATCTGATTGGTGAAAGGAGCGCCTGCAAGGACAGTGAATGTAAGGTCCCGCTGTACTGTTGTAGCTCCTCCCGCTCCGACGAAATCTCCGCGCGGTGCAAGAGTTGTGCGGATGGTGGCATTTCCAGTTGCCCGTAATAGGCGAAAGATATTCGCAGTTGTTGTGTTCGTTGCAGTCACAAAATCGAGAGTCACGCTGGTCGGTTTGAGTTGGTTGGTCGTAGAGCCATTCGGGGCTCCCAACGCAGCATCGTTAAGATAAGTAAATGCCGCCGAAGGATGGTATCCGGTGCCGTCCTTCGGGAGCGATTCAGGTTCAGTTTCGTTGCCAAACTCATCCAAAAGTTTCACGATGATTCCAAATGAATCATCCGTCTTGGGTGAAGTGTTGCGGTTAAGCGCAACACTGAAGTCAGCTGCAAGACCAGCTTTGACGGGAAGAGTTAGAAAGGTGTTCACAGGAGAGAACCCAGCCGGAATTCCAGTTGAAGGCGGGCTCCAAGTTGCAGTGAGGTTGCCCTTTTGTCGCAAATTTTCCAGGGTCAAGTTCGCTTTAGTTGAATCACATGCAGTTCCGCCTGCAAAACAAGTGTTCACTCCCTGCCCGAGAATGTTGGTCCCTGCGGGTGCACTTACGCTGATCCACTTGCCGATCGGCACGGGACTTGCGTCGATGAAGTTCCCAACTTTGTCGGTCCAATATCCTCTGACTGCATTGGCCGCGCTGCTCACTTGCAGGCTGCGACACGTGGGTACGGCACCGGTGATGACCTTGAAAGCCTCAACATCGAGGATATTCGTATAGACTTGAAAACCGGTCACGGAAAACGGTTGACGGCAGACCTGCTCGTCGTCTGCATTTCGATAGTCAACGGCAGCGGCGACGTTTGTTCCTATCGTCAATGGCTGTTCGGTCGTTGTGTTGCCATCGAGTTGCGCTTCTCCAGCGGGAACGATCGAGGCAAAGAATTTGGGGCTTCTGCCCGAGTCCATCAGACACACAAAGCGGTCGCGAAGGTCCAGAACTCCGCCGTTGACAATCCGAGTGCTGCGTTCGCTTCCAAAGTATTTGATGCTTTTTGAGTCCATCGCCGTCGTGGAGTTAAAAAAGGAATTTGCGGCGTCTGTCACAGGACTTTGCACGTGCGAAGTGTCGAGTTGGGTCTGCGGGATAAATTGTCCGTCGCTGTTCTGGCGGTACAATCCACCGGGATGAATCAACTGTTTTTTCCGCCCTGCCTGAAGCGCGTCAGTGTGGTAATCCTTCAGCCAGAAATCAGCATTCACAGCTTTTGAAAAAGTGTGCACAAGGTTGTTGTCAGTGTCGCGGACCGTTACGATTGGCGACAAACAGGTTCCCGCGGGTATGACATCGTTTGCAGGACGTTCGACGGGCGCCGAAGTCGTGTCGCTGATTGGGATTGCATTGGCTAGCCTCACGCGCAGCTTGCTGGGTGTACCGGGTGAAACGACAAGCTTGAACTCTTGCTTCAGCGTGCCTTGAGCCGCCGATACCAAAACAGTTTTATTGCTTTCCTGGTCGGTGGCCTTGTTCGCGGCAAACGTGAATTTTTTGTGTGCCACACTGCAGCCTGTGCCAACAGTGCCGGAGAGCGATTGCGATGTAATCGTGTTCCCGTTGGCACCCGCAATTTCAGTGTTCGTGAGAGAGTTTTTGACTACGAGTGAGGCCGACAAAGCCTCGCCTTTGTAGTTTCCGAAGGAATCTGTGATTGCTGGAAAAAGGTTGACCGATTCATCCGCAGTCAATTTGAATGCGCCCAATGTTTTGTCGAACGGCACTTCTTCGAATTCAGTTGCCGCCGCAGTGCGCTTCTGCCTGAGGAACCAGGCGACAGCGTCGCCGTTCGCCACTCCTCCGCAGTCACTGGCCAGAACGAGTTCATCAGTACCCGTGTTTGGGAGAGGTTTTGCACTCGCAATCACAATTCCTTCGATCGTGGAACTTGGTTCAAGGTCGAACATAAAGAAATCGTGCGCTCTTGTTGTGTCGACCATGGTAAATCGAGCGTCGGTTCGCGTGTCGTCATCCACCCCGTCGGGTTTTGTGGATACTTCGTTTGGCGGCGTCTGGTTGACGTTGCGCAGAATACACTCTGATCCCTGCAGTTTCTCGCTTTCAATTTCAGCAGTCGTGTAACGTCTTTTCGCGAACGAAGGGTTGGACGCATCTCTCATTTCAGCATGTTCGACACGACGGAAGACGCAAACGAACTCGGTCTGTTTGACCTTGCTGATGTTGTTCACTTCAACCAGCGGCTGTTCCGCTGGTTTTCCCCACGTCGTCAGCGCCGGATGCACAAAACGGATTTGTTTTCTGCCGTTGTACGTCCCGATGGGCGTACCAAACTCATCTACGGCCCTCAGCCGGACCGCAAATTCTTGTCCGGCCAGCAATTTGGGATTGGTGAGTGACTTGTCTGAACTGCTCCAGAAGACCTTGGACTTGGTGGGATTTTCTGAATCAGGAGCGATGAAGTCGACCTCGTACTTGCGCGCGACTTCTGAAACGAAGTCGAAAAATGTCGATTTCACTGTTACATTGACGTCGGCTTTGAGAGTTGCTGTCACAAATCCGCCGCCGCTGTCGAGCTCGGCAACTGAGTCGTTGTCACCAGCCTGCACTGCAGGTGAAACCTCAACATCGATGACAGAGTTTCCAGCCGCTGATAAATTTTGAATGGTGTCTTCGATTTCGTATTGCTGAATGCTGCCAATGACGGGGGCGACGTTTGTCCAAGCGAACGTGGCAAGGACGTTGCCAGCATAGTTTTTAAATTGGTCATATCCGGCTATGAAAAGTTTTTTCGATTTACCCTTTGTGATGGCAACGTGGCAGCCGTCGATTTCTGGCTTCCCATCGCAAGAACCACTCACCGACAAATCAATCCCGTCGTTGTTGTCGCCGAGTTCGCCGTTTGCTGCGCCGCGGAGTTTTATTGCACTGACGCCTGCAGGATTGACCGTAAGAAGTGTCTGAGCTTCCTTTTTCGGAAATCCGGCAAAAGTTGACTCGACTTTTACTTGTATGACACAGGCTGATTGTTCTCCAACTCCCTGAGTGGCACGGTTGATTTTGAGCGTCTCTCCCGTGAATTCCAAAAGACCGGCGGTGATTTTTCCTGGAGTATTGAAGCTGTCTTTGAATGATGAAATGTTGAAAGAGTCGCCCAGCGCATTTTTCGCATGACAGCCATTGCCTGCAATCGTAACTGCCGACGCACCTGGGGTTGTTGTAAATGCTTTTGCGAATCTGTAAGTTTCATTACCCGCCGTGGTGGTCTTTGTATCCAACTGAGTTTCAACTCGAGCACCACTCGCATCGCGGACAACCGCACTCACCGGAAAAGCAACACCTGCCGTAATTGTGCCGGGCAATTCAATCGACAGCGAATTCGGGTCGCCAGAAACGGCAACGTAATTGTACTTTGTAAAAATATTGGTCTCTGTTTCCAGAAAACCCATCGCCTTTTTTTCGTCTGCACTGAGATCAGTTGCCAGCGCTTTTGCCGTGAGTTTTCCCGTTCCGGGTTTGTTGACCTGCACAGCAGAGTCATCGGACGCATTGCTTCCTGCAGTCACGCTCAAGTTGGGCGTGGCACCCAGACCATCAGGTGTGTCAGTCCATTCCACCTTCACATCACGCAGCCAGTTGCCGGCAACGTCGACAAGTCCAAGTCTCAACTTGTCGGTGGTCAACCCAAACTTGAACACAAGGCACGGGTCACCAAACTCCTCTCTTGTTTCGCGGGTACATGAGTTTTTTGAATTGTTGCCAATGTCCGAGGGGTCGTTGGCGTTCATCACCATCAGGCGATTAGGCTGGTTTTTTGCAATGTCCAGCTCCAAGGCACCCAAGAACTCAACCTGATTGAGTTCGCTCTTTCCGACCACCTTGATTGTTGGTTTCGCCGTTGCGCCAGCAGGTCTTGTTGCATCATAGAAGCAGGCCTTTTCGACGGACCGTGCGAGGCCTTCTGAAAATTTGACTTTCCTGTCAACGATTGTCTGGGTGAGATTGACGACATCACCCCAGTGAGCGCTCTTCGCCAGGACCGGCGCTGTGTCAGTTGACTCCATCGTTAGGGTGAGTGTGTGTTCACCCTTGATGTTTGGGTTGATGTTGCCAAAGTTATCGCTCGCAAAAATGTCGACGTCGACACACGTACCGGCCTTAATAGGGGCGATGCCCACGTCCTGGCCGTTGATTCTAAATGCCCATTTGGTTTGATCGGCTGCCGGAACTGTTACAACGATGGGAGCAATGAGCCCTTTGTTTTCGGCCGAGACGGTGAGCAGACCCGTACCGGATTTCGACGGACTGAAGTTGATTAAATTTCCGAATGCGGGACCATCACTCACATTGTTGAGCTTTGGTGTCAGTCCGGACAGAAGACGGTCCGAATCAATAGTCCACGTCGCTTCTGCAACCTCTTCGAGGTAGTTGCCGTTCACGTCAATCCACGCTGCCGTAAATTGTGCATTCGTACCGGCGGGAAGTGTGAGTGCTGTTGTAGGTTTAGAGTCGACAGGCGGCGGTCCTTGGAAATTTTTGACTGCAATGAATGCCCGCTCACCATCCGGTGTCGCCTCGATATCTCCTTCAATTGGATTGACGATATTGTCTGCAAATGACAAACGGTACTTCACCTTCTCGGGAACCCTCAGGCGAAATGGACCACGTGGAACCAGACACCGTCCACCGCTGAACTGGCAGTCGATCTCGCCATTTGGAAATTCAGGCTTGAATCCTGCCCAAGAGGTTGAGGGAGAGGCTTCAATTTTGAGTTTTCTGAAGCCTTCGAAAGTTGAAGCGACACGTCCTTCGGTGTCGACAATTGTAATTGTGATGTCGAATTCTGTGCCTACTTTTTCTTTGTTTCTGTTGGCGGTCTCAAGAACCAGGCGAGAGCCTTCCTTCAGGTCGGAGGTGCTCAACAGAGCGTATGAGTAGGATGCGTTATCTTCTGGTCCCGCCTGCGCAAGCACCGCAATTTTTTTGTTGAACAGAGCCGGTGCAATCACCCAGACTTTGGCTTTGCCTTCCTTGTTTGTGCGCGAATCAAATTGATCGATGCGCCCGACACGCTCCTCAATGTCAACCTCGGGCGCAGTGGATCCTGATGCTGAACTCTTCTTCGCGGCAATTGCAGCTGTGCGGATAGCCGTGTTTGAGGACGTCAGCGCTGCTGCCTCGTTCTTCCATGCTTCGATTATTTTTTCGGTGCTGACGTTTTCGGTGCCACCTAACGTTGATTCCTCAACCAATCGGAACTCAATGACGCCTTCAATGACAGGCTGTCCATTGGGGTCCTTGACTGTGACCTCGACTGGGTTGGGGAAGGGGCGTTTTGGCAAAGAGACTTGTTTTGAACCGGCCAGTAGGTCGACCTTCCAGCCCAGCGGTGGAACTTGCTTGACTCCGTCTGAGCATGAAAGGGTGGATAGCAGCAGCGACAACGCCGCCATCAGATGCACGGCGCCGAGATTTTTCCAGTGATTTTGGAAACATCTCAACATTATTGAATTCTCCCGCGAACGCCCTAAGCGTCCACAGGTGAGTTCGTCCAATTAAGCCAGAAACTTGAGGACTCAATTTCAGCGTCTGTCAAAGGTAGAGAAGTGCTCCAAATCGGGGTCTTAGCAATAGGCCAGAAAAGTCTGCGACACTTGTGCCCACGGCCATGGAGGCATCGACGTTTACATCTAGAGCCACATTGCCAAAGAGCTTGTAGTGGGTCCCCATTCCAAGCCCGACGGAAAAGAAGTTCGCGCTCACTTCGGCGAGCTTCACGGCACCGAAAGTATCAATGAGGTAGCGCCCCCAGCCAATTTTTGCGTGCAGGTAGGGTTTGATAGTGGAAGAATACCTTAAGGTGCTGGAATCGTGAAGGTCCTCAAAATCAGTGCCATATTGAAACGGGTAATATTGTACGCCGCCTCGCGTTTCCATGATTTGAGTGAGATTGGCATTCGCGGATTTTCCAGCCTGAAATTCGACGACTGCCGCCAGAATTCTGGACCTGAAAGACAGCCACCTGATGTCTACATTCTGCACGTTCAAATCTTGTCCGGCTCTGTAGCCGCTGATTGAGGAAACAATTGCTCCCGTGGAGATTCCCAATGCAGACACGACTTCTGCGCGTGCCATTTGTGGCAACAGAAAAAGCGGGAGAAATGTCAGAATTCTTCTCATCACTTTTTGCCCCGTGCTTTTCCTTTTCCACCGGCAGGAACATCGGCGCTTGCGCCCGTTTCAGCGAGCAGTGCGCGAACTTCTGTATCCGATGGGTCGAGTGCGAGCGCTTTGTAGAACGCCTCGCGTGCCTTTTCGGTCTGATTTTGCAGCATGTAGACAGTGCCTTCAAAGGTATACGCTGCTGCAATGTTTGGATTCGCCGCTCGGGATTTTTCCAGTGACTTAAGAGCTTCCTTGAAGTTCTTATCGATAATTTGCCGCTCTGCCTCGAGCAGAAAGCGCACGGCGGTGTTGATGTCAGCTGAGTCGTCCGAGCCGATTGGCAGCATATTGGCCTCGATCTCGAGTTTTCCACCGCCCAGATTTGGAATGACGAAGTTTTGGTTGCGGTAGCCGGCTCTTTTGAGAGTCAGCACAATAGTGCTCTTGTTGGAGAGCTTGCTGAGTTCTGCCATCTCCTGCTGTAATGGTGTCTTGCCCAGCAGCTTTCCGTTTTCTTGTCCTGGGACGGACATTATCACATCAACCCCGGGTGGTTTGCTTGTGATGCTGACGCTCGCACATCCGGCAAAAAGCGGAAGGGCGAAACAAAGTGCTGAGAGTCTGCGTTGCATAGATACGACCTCGAAAAGTGTCCGGCCATGCGAATCCGGTGGCAAGAAAAATATGCCTGAGAAGAACGGCCGACTCAAAGTTACCTTATCGTGATGGTCGTCAGCCGTGACGATGCTCGTGCAAATTTTGCCGCGGTCCCAATGAATCAATTTTCAAAAGTTCCGATGAGGTGTGCTGGCAGGAGAGGCGGACGATCCGCTGGTTCTGCAGAAGGCAGAGGAACATGAAGCGCTTGAATTTAAAAAATTCAGCATACATTTGCGGCTTGCGCCGAGCGTTGTTGCAGACCTTGGTGTCGGCGCGGCGTCTGCTTCTTTCCAGCCTGCTTTTTGTGACTCTGGTTTTTGGAGGGGTGTGGCCGCATTCCCTGTTGGCGCAAACAAGTGGTCGCGCGACACTGACGCAGACTCTCGATGCAAAGGTTGCCGAGGCTGAGCAGTTCCTTGAAGAACGTCTCAACAAGCGGTTGGAGGCCGTAACCGATCCGCCGTTCCTCACCACCGTCCGAGTCGACTTTCCTGTCACCAAACTCAATTCGCTGCGACAGTCGGCGGGTGGTAACGTGTCGAAACTCTCGCGCGGTGCCCTGTCAAAGGGCATCAGCAACGACGACGCCTTGATCAGCCTGCTCAATGCGCTCACGCCCTTGGAAATCCTCTCAAACGCGCAACGGGTGACGGTTGTTGTCACGCTTGACCAAACCTTTCCCAAGGATTCGGTTGCCGACCTCAAAACAACCCTGCAGTCCTATTTGCGTTTGAATTCCAAGCGCGGCGACAAGCTCGACATCAATCAGAAAGACCTGACCGCCGGCCGCTCGAAGTCGAAAGTTGAGAGGGCTGAAAAGGAAAGCCAGCAGTACAAGAGCCAGATTGAAAACCTGCAGCGCGAGCTTGAGGCGATTCGCCGACGCGAGGGTGATGCGCAGCGCGATGTGACTGAGGCACGCCGCAAGGAGCAAGACGCGCAGGCACAATTGCGCGAGGCACAGCGTGCAACCGACGATGCAAAACAAAAGCAGCGCGAGGAGCAGGATAAGGCTGCAAAGGCCGAAGAAGAACGGCGCAAGATGTCGGTTGAAATAGACGATCTGAAAAAGCAGATCACCGAGCTCACTCAAAAGAATAAAGACATTGCGGAAGAGGCTAAAACACCGATCGGGAAGTTTAAAAAGCTCATCGCCGGTCTTGAATTGCCGCTGACAGTTGTTCCTGCGGTACTGATTGGGCTGATTGGAATTTTGGTGATCGTTTTGATTCAAACCTCACGCGTAAAGTCGGCGAGTACCGACATGACTCAGACAATGATGCAGGTTTCCACTGCTGTGGCAAAAATTGGCGAATCGATTGTTCAGGCTGCCAAGGTTCAGGGCAAGCAACAGGGCGACGCGATCAACGTATCCGCCGGCGGCACTGCAGCCCTTCAACAGAATATGCAATCGTCGAGCGACTCAACCTCCGAGGAGCTCATAGCTCTTGAAAAAGAGGCTCAAAGTCTGCTCGCGGATATGAATCAAAGCCGCTACCCAATGCTCAGCATTCTAAAAGACTGGCTCGCAGACAAGCGTGAGCGTACGAAATTTGCAGGATTCTCGGAGGCTGTCGGACCCAACGCCGCACGCGAGATTTTCAAAGTCTTTCCAAAAGAGGAAGTTGAGGCGCTCGGCAACGCTTTGTACGAGCCACTGGCAAAGGCACAGGCATATAAAGTGGTTCTCCAGCTTTACCGGCTCGCAGGACGCGAAATCAGCCGCAAACCGAGTTACTTTACCAACCTTGATCTCACATATCTGATTGGTGCCACCGACATCGAGCTGAGCAACGCGTTGTCCGAGGCGGGCACCGTCGAGGCCGCACGTCTGATGGTTCTGCTGACACCCGAGCGCTGCGCGCGCATCATTCCGGGCATCCGCAATCACGACAGCATGGAATTGCTTGAGGCCATGCGCGAATCGACAGGTATGAGCGAAGACGATGCCAAGGCTGCGCTTGCAGACGTCAAGGGCAGAATGAATAACGACCGCGGTGGTGACTCCAAATTCGATGTCACCAACCATCTCATGCTCATGCTCGATGCTCCAAACCCGGAGTTCAGAACTGCTGTCAGCCGTGTTCTGCGCGCCGACAAGCAACTTTCTCAGCAAGTGGGCTCACGCGTTGTCACCATCGAGGAGGTTCTCCGCCTGGATGATGAAACTCTTGCCGAGCTGCTTGCCGAACTCGAGCCGGCCGATGTTGCGACTTTGCTGGTGTCCTTGCCAGAAGAGCTCAATGATCGCGTCAACCAGTTCTTCACCTCCAACAAGATTCAGGCTGCAATTCGTCAGGAGCTCGAAAAATTCGACCGTTCAAAGATGGCACGCAAGCGTGCGGAGTTCGAAGGTCAAAAGATTCAAGCTGCACTCATCCGTCAGGTCAAGGACATGCGCGAGCAGGGCCTGATTGAAATGGCTGAGGACGGCGAGTCCGGCGGTGAAGAAGAGGCGGAGGCATCCTGATATGAGAGCCAATCGCCTTTTGCCTGAGAAGGGGCAGTTATGAGTTCAACCGTCATAGGTTTCATACTTGCTTGGGTGTTTTGTTTTTACATCATTCAGCACTCCGTGAAGGACCTGAAGGTGTTCAACGACATTCCAGGATTTTTATTGATCGTCGGTTGCACCGTTGCAATGTCATTCATGGCCAACACATTTGAAGAAAACAAGCGAATCTTTAAGGCGATGACCGATGGCTTCAAGCGGCGGGTCGACAAAAAGCAGGAAATTGTCACCGAGATCGTCACCGTTGCCAAAGTCACCAACGGCGATCCGCGTTTGCTGGAGCAGCAGATGGGTAGCATTCAGCAGCCGTTCTTCAAAGAGGGCGTCGGTCTCATTTTAGACCGCTTCAAGCCCGACCAAATTGAGTCGATTATGTCTGACCGTATCGAGAGCCACAAATATTTTCTTCACAAGAAGACCCATGGTCTCAAGGCGCTGGCAAAGTATCCACCGGCATTCGGAATCATTGCGTGTGTGGTGTCGCTGATTGCGGTGATGCAGCGTCTGGGCGGCGAGCTCAAAGCGGGTGATTTGGGGCCATCCATGGCGGTCGGTTTGGTGGGAACACTTATCGGACTGCTGGCAGCAAACTTCATCATCATGCCCTTGGGCGAGAACTCGGAGCACCGAGATAAAATCGAACTCAAGGAACGCGAAATCATCTTGCAGGGTGTGCTGATGCTCGCAAACAAGGAAACTCCTCTCTATGTGCAAGAAAAACTCAACTCCTATCTGAAGGAAGACAAACGTGTGGATGTGCTGGGAGTCGGCGGGGGTGGAAAAGCGGCATAACGAGTGATGAGGTGATTTTTGGCGCGCGGCTTGTTCGATAACTCAAGGGAAGCATCTTCGCCCGCAGACAGTGCGGCAGGGAAACCTCTTGAGAAAAAAAAGCTGCCGCAGATGCCTCTTCCAAAAAGGAAGAGCAGTTCTGAAGATGAAGTTGGCGGCGGTGGCGGTGGCGGTCATGAAAGCGATGAAACACTGTGGCTGTATAGCTTCAACGACATGCTTTTCAATCTGCTGTTGTTTTTCATCGTGATGTATTCCATTTCACAAATCGACGAAAAGAAATTTGCAGAAGTTCAGCAGGCACTTCAGGGCGACAAAAAGCCGGCGTTGCTCAAGGATGACGACAAGGAAGGCGTTGTGGTCGGACCACGCAACGGAGCTCTGGATGCCAAGCAGCTTGCCTCATCGGGCGGTGAGGCGGGCGGCGACAAAAGCGCCGAGATTGCTGCTGCAATCCGCTTTATGCTCGAGCGCTCGGAAAAAGCGAAAGTGAAACTCGCCAAGGGCGCCGGCAAGGAAGATGAAAAGAAGGAAGAGCAAAATAAGAAAAAGAGTAAATATCTTTCAGGAAGCAATATTCCATTGCCCATGAAGCTTGTTTTTCCTCACACTGAATTTTTTCAAAAAGGTACTGCCGATTTGAGCCCCCAGGGAGTGGAAAATCTCACGCGTCTCGCGGAAGAAATTAAGGCAGTTGAGAAACTCGGCCGTGCCGACATCGAGGTGCACACAGAATTTTCTCGCGACATGATCGCGGACCTTAAAGGTCAGTCGCAACTCAGCACGCTAAAAATTGCAACCCTGCGCGCCGGTGTGATGTTCGAGTATTTTGTCAAAGGTGGAGTGCCGCATAAGAAGGTTGTGAGTGCCGGTTACGCGGACGGTCGTCCGATTGTGCTAGGCGAGAATCTGACTCCGCAGCAGCGGGCTGATTTTTCAGCCAGCAACGACCGCGTGATTGTCAATCTGCTGATGGAGAAGGGGCCATGAAGCTCTCATCCCTCGAACTCACCCAGTTTCAAAAAGTACTTGGCGGGCTGCTGTTTGGTCTGTTTGTATTCTATTTTTTGATCAGCCGACGGCAGCAGGATAAGTGGGATGTCCTCAAAAAAGGACTGGCCGAATCCTATGGTGAATCGGCCTTCGCACCCACCGACAGCCCTGTTTACGCGCTCGATGTCGAGGGCGAGGCACGCTACAAAAAGCCGGCATGGCTGAATTGGTGGCCACTCAAGGCGGGCGTCGAACTTCATCCGGGTGATCTCGTCTATGTCTCCGACGAAGCAAAGGTCGTTTTGTTTTTTCTTGATCAGGATTCACTTGTGACATTACCTGAAGGTTCGCTCTTTCACGTCGGCCTGACGGTTCCGCAAATGTCCAAGCTGCGCACGTCCGGTGGTGTTTCGGCGGAAGATGCCAAAGACCCTGAAAAGAAAATGAAGACCGACGCAACCGAGGCGCGCTTCTCGACTCGCGTCATCCAGAACCCGACAATCAAGAAGGCCGGTGAGGGCGAGGACAAGCCCGTTGCGCAGCAGGCTCTTCCGGTGAGCGACGAGGATCTCAAGAT
>JBEDKY010000277.1:0-9025 GCA_041171905.1 Pseudomonadota bacterium | reverse complement strand
TATTTCTCACCTGTTCAGGTGACTTCACGCGCATGATGACTGGCTCGTCTGCGAATTGGACTTCTGAAATTTTTTGTTCAATTTCGGGTTCTGCAGGCGATACGTTCTTCAGTTCGCGCTTGTCGCGGCGTACCGGCGCCTCACTGACAACCGCGCGCGCTTTCTCTTTCGTTTCCGTATCAGACGCCTCTGCTGCGATTTCCTTGAAGCGGCTCCAAGGCAGTCTGTTGAGCAACCAGACAACCGCGGCAACCGGATTGACCCCAAGACACAACGGCAGACTGGTAAGCAATCCAGCTAACAAAACAATCCGCACTCCGGACACGCTGAGCACCGGAGTCAGTCCGCCGACCACCTTCAGACCCAACCAACCCGAAATGGGAAACGGAATTCCTGAGAACGAGATCTCGTCACGAAAGGAAGCGAGTAGGCCAAGGAAGCACAAAATAAGCTGCGGATAGCCGAACAAGCGCAGCGCCCAACGCGCACGCACCCTCGGCCTTTGAAACAACTGGAGGCTGTGCACGAGTGCTACAGCGCTGAACACATAGGCTCCCAATCCAAAGAGCTGAATCAGCCATTCTGATATATTTGCACCGAATGAGCCCAACAGATTCCGGTAAGATGTGCCCGAGGCAACACTCGAGGTCAGAATCAGGTGGAATGCGGAAGCGTCCCGCGGATTGAATGAATAAACCGACAAACATACAACGATTGCTGCTGACAGCGCGACGAGCGCGAAATAATCACCAACAAACACAGAATTCTTTTTTGAATCCGAATTCCAATCTAAACTGAAGCGAGTCATCGCATCCACCCATCCTCAGAAACGAAGGAGACCACATGGACCAATTCCCGAAAGGCGGTCATGCCTTGCTGGCCGACGCCATGATCGGTTTATTGTCACCACTGGATTCTCTCAGATTCATGCGCCGCAAAAAATCTATATTGGTCATCGGACTGGCGCCTTACCTTATTGCCATTGTCCTCTATGGTATGCTTGTCGGCCGGGTTGTGTCCCCGATGCTGATTGGATTTCTGCTTGAAAAACAGCTCATTCCGGTTGGATGGACAACAAACCTGTTGCTGAACGGCATCATCTGGATCTTTGCCCTGACGATTTTTGCACTGTTGGGACCATCGGTCATCAACACATTGGCGAGTCCTATCTTTGACCGGGTTGCGAGCCACACCTATGAGGATTTCAGCGGAAAAAAACTGCCACCAGAGTCGCTCCTGATGTTTGTGAAAAGTTTTCTCGGTGAGTGCTCAAAGCTCGCCATCTGGCTCATGGTCACCATTTTTCTGGCCTCGATGCCTTTTGCTGCATTTATAGGCGGACCACTGGCGCTGTGGTTTCTTGGCTGGACTCAGGTCGACCGAACACTCAACCTGCAGGCCATGCGTCTGCATGACAGGCTCATGTTTGGCGTTTACCACGCACCCGCCTGCGTCTGTCTGGGTTTGTGGGGTCTTGTGCCGGGCCTCAACACACTTTTTACTTTTCTAATGGCTTCGTCGGGGGCCGTTGTTGTTGCAAAAGCTGAGCAACAGACTAATCAATGAGACGAATTGTCATGATTTTCGCGCCGACGCGACGCCAGAGGACTCTACGCGGGTGATTGCACGTTTTAAGGCCTACCTTGAGGCCATCAAATTCAGCCATACGATTTTCGCAATGCCGTTTGCGCTGATGGCCTGCATCCTTGCCTTCCGCGGTGGAACGCCGCCTTTCGCGCAGGTGTTCTGGATAGTCGTAGCCATGATTGGAGCCCGCACGTGGGCGATGGCTGTCAACCGATACGCGGACGCTGAATTCGACTCGCTCAACCCGCGCACATCGACACGCGCTGTCGCCAACGGAACGATCAAGAAGTCGTCCATGCTCACCTTTGCCCTGCTCGGGGCTGCAGTGTTTGTTGCTGCGGCGGCTGCTCTCTCGCACGTGGCATTGCTCTGTTCAGTGCCGGTGCTGCTGATTTTGGGAAGTTACAGTTACGCCAAACGGGTGAGCTTTCTCTGCCATTTTTGGCTGGGCATTTGCCTTGGACTCGCTCCGCTGGGAGCGTGGGTTGCACTGCGCGGAACACTCCCCGCGGAACTTCTTTTGCTCAGCGCCGGCATCACCTTCTGGGTTGGCGGTTTCGACATCATATATGCATTGCAAGATGCACAATTTGATGCCGGACAAGGGCTTAAAAGCATTCCCAGCCGTTTTGGATTGACTCCTGCGCTTTGGATTGCCCGTGTCAGTCATCTGGCTGCGGCGATTTTCTTTGCGCTGTTTGGAATCATATACAATCTGGGCGCAGTTTATTTTGCGGGACTCGGATTGGCCGCACTGCTGATGGTTCAGCAGCATGCCATTGTCCGCAAAGGCTCGCTTGAAAAAATTGATTTTGCGTTTTTTAATCTCAACGGATGGATTGCGGTACTGCTGTTTTTGGCGGCCGGCATTTCCCTCTGGCTTGATCCGGTGTTGTAAGCTCAAGGAGTTTGTCAGCGATGACTTATTTGCACAAAGACATTGAACCGAAGTGGCAAAAAATCTGGAACGAGAAGAACGTCTTTGCCACCACCGAAGATCCGGCAAAACCAAAATATTATGCACTCGACATGTTCCCATATCCGTCGGCCTCGGGTCTGCACGTCGGACATGCACTTGGATATACAGCGACAGACATTGTTGCCCGTTATTACCGGATGAAGGGATACAACGTACTGCATCCGATGGGCTGGGATGCGTTTGGCTTGCCGGCTGAGCAGCACGCGATCGAAACAGGTGAGCATCCGGCCAAGCTGACCTACAGAAATATCGACAACTACCGCCGTCAGCTTTCGGCGCTGGGAATGTCCTACGACTGGAAACGCGAAGTGGCGACCTGCGACCCCAGCTACTATCACTGGACACAGAAAATCTTTCAGATTCTCTTCGACCGCGGACTCGCCTATCAGGCGGAGATGGCGGTCAACTGGTGTCCTGCTCTCAAGACAGTTCTCGCCAACGAAGAGGTGATTGACGGCAAGAGCGAACGCGGCGGCCATCCGGTCATGCGCGTGCCGATGCGTCAGTGGATGCTCAAGATCACTGCCTACGCAGAGCGGCTTTTGGCAGACCTTGACGCTCTCGACTGGCCAGAAAACGTCAAGGACATCCAGCGCAACTGGATTGGAAAATCGGTGGGTGCACGCATACGCTTCGCGGTCGCTGATCACGCCGATGCCCGCATTGAAGTTTTCACCACCCGTCCGGATACACTCTTTGGCGCGACTTATCTTGTGCTGGCTCCCGAGCATCCTCTCGTGAGCAAAATCACAACAACAGCGCAGATGCAGGCCATCAAGTCTTATCAAGATGAAGCTTCGCGTAAATCTGATCTCGACCGCACGGAGCTCAACAAAGACAAAACCGGAGCGTTCACCGGAGCATTTGCAAAACATCCGATCAGCGGCGAGCTGGTACCGATTTGGATCAGCGATTACGTGATGATGACCTACGGCACCGGAGCCATTATGTCGGTGCCTGCGCACGACGAGCGCGATCATGAATTTGCGCGCGCGTTTTCGTTGCCCATCAAACAGGTTGTCAAACCCACGGATGGCACGCACGATATTCAAAAGTCTGCCTACACGGGCGCCGGAATTCTCGTCAATTCACAGTTCCTCGACGGCAAGAATGTTGCGGACGCAAAAACAGCCATGATTGAACACCTCGTCAAGTCCGGCAACGGCGAAGCGAGCACAACCTACAAATTCCGTGACTGGCTTTTTTCGCGTCAGCGTTACTGGGGCGAACCCATTCCCGTGCTCAAGGACTCGCAGGGAAATGTTCTACGCGCTCTCAAAGACGAAGAACTTCCGCTGACGCTTCCTGAAGTGACAAGCTACGAACCGACTGGTGACGGCAAATCTCCGCTTGCCAACATCACCTCCTGGGTTCAACGCGGCGGCAACACATTCATCGAAACAGACACCATGCCCGGCAGTGCCGGTTCAAGCTGGTACTTTCTGCGCTATTGCGATCCGCTCAACAAAAACCTTCCGTTCGATTTCAAAAAAGCACAGTTCTGGATGCCGGTAGACCTCTACGTTGGCGGACAGGAACACGCCGTCGGACACCTGCTGTATTCGCGCTTCTGGACCAAGGTCCTGTTCGACGCCGGACTTTGTCCGGTCAGCGAACCGTTCAAGAAACTCGTCAATCAGGGAATGATCTGCCGCAACGGCTCAAAGATGTCCAAATCGAAAGGAAATGGTGTCAATCCTGACGAAGTGCTTGAGAAATTCGGAGCAGATTCGCTGCGGGTTTATGAGATGTTTATGGGTCCTCTCACACAGACCAAAGAGTGGGAAGATTCAAATCTCGCTGGAATCTATCGCTTTCTTCAGCGCATCGAGCGGATGCTGATCGACGAAAATGGAAAATGCCTGCTGACGGACGCCGCGCCGAGCCGCGACGAGCTGCGCCTTCTTCACAAGACCATCAAGAAGATAACTTCCGACATCGAAAACCTGTCATTCAACACATCAATTTCGCAGATGATGATTTTTCTCAACGGCATGGCCGAGTCCAACTGCCGCTCTAAGGATGTGTGGCGCCAGTTTATTCCACTGCTCGCGCCCTTTGCACCGCATCTTGCCGAAGAGCTCTGGCACATAGGCTTCAATGCTGACAAATCCACTGCCGATGCTGCCTATCCCTTTGTCAGCACGAGCACTTGGCCGGTCTTTGATGAGTCACTCGCACGCGACGATGAAATCAAGATAGGTGTGCAAATCAACGGCAAATCACGTGCAGAAATCACATTGCCGCTCGACTGCGATCAGGACACTGCTGTGAAAATCGCAAACGAGGATAAGACTCTCTCTGCCTCACTTGCGGCGCTCGACGTAAAGAAGGTCGTGTTTGTGAAGAACCGCATTCTCAATTTTGTCGGCGCACCAAAGGCATAAAAAAAACGGCCTGCATTTCTCGTGCAGGCCGCCTTAGAATCTCTGCAGCAGAGCCCGAAGCTCAGCTGTCCTCTGCGTCAAGTCATCACAGACCATTCTGAGCTCGGTGAACGGTGAATGTGACAAGGTTCACGATCTCTTCGACGTCGCTGTTTCTCTGCAGCACGTTCACCGGTTTGCGCATTCCAATCAGCAATGGACCGATGAGCGTCGCGCCGCCGAGCTTGTTGAGCAACTTGTATGCAATGTTGCCTGAGGTCAGATCAGGGAAGACAAGCACATTGGCAGGTCCCTTCAGTGAGGAAAAGCTAAAGCTGCGCTGAAGAACTTCGGCACTGACGGCTGCATCTGCCTGAACTTCACCATCAACCTCAATGTCAGGCCGCATCTTTTTAACAAGCAACGTCGCATTGCGTACCTTGTCTGCGAGCGGATGTTTGTTGCTGCCGAAATTGCTGAAGCTCAACATCGCGACACGCGGCATTTCATTCAAATAGAGACGCGCGGTGTCGTGCGCCTGAATTGCGATTTGTGCAAGCTGTTCTTCGCTCGGATCGATGTTGACCGTCGCATCCGACAGGAAAATGCTCTTGTCGCGCCAGACGAGCATATAAATACCAGCAAGCACCTTATCGGGCTGTGTTCCAATCACCTGCAAGGCGGGACGAATTGCATCGGGATAGTTGTGATGAACGCCCGAGAGGTAGGTATCCGCATCTCCGGCCTCGACCATCATCGCAGCGTAGTATTGATTCTCCTGCATCAGCTCCTGCGCCGACATGCGGGTCACGCCTTTGCGAGAGCGCTTTTCCAGCAAAATTTGCGCATATCCGGCGGTCTTGGGAGAGGTTGTTGGATCGATGATCGCCACATCCGCCAAGCCGTCGAGTTTCTGTTCGCGGATAATTCCACGAATTCGCTCTGCGTTGCCAAGAAGAATCGGGTCACAAATTCCCTCTTCGACAAGCTGCTCTGCGGCGCGCAGGACTGGCAGGCTGGCTCCCTCAGGGAGAACAACGCGTGTGCGGCTGCCGCGGGTGCGGTTGTTTTCGATGGCCATGCGCTTGATCTTGCGCGTCACCGAAGCCACAACGCCCAAACGGCCTTCGAGGTGGTCACGGTAATCCTCAAGGTCAATCGACTTGCGGGCAAGCCCGCCATCAATTGCAGCCTTGGCCACTGCGGGTGCAACCCACGTCAACAGTCGCGGGTCAAACGGCTTGGGAATCAAATAATCGCGTCCGAATGTGTAATCGTGACGCGCATACGAACGGCTGACGCTCTCGGGGACGTCCTCTTTGGCCAATTGTGCAAGCGCATAGACTGCGGCCATCTTCATGTCTTCGGTTATCTGACGCGCCTGAACATCAAGTGCTCCGCGGAAGATATAGGGATAACCAAGTACGTTGTTCACCTGATTGGGGTAATCCGAACGCCCTGTAGCAATAATGGCATCATCACGCACAGCCAGGATATCCTCTGGACGGATTTCTGGATCTGGGTTGGCCATCGCAAAAATAATCGGATCTTTCGCCATACTGCGAACCATATCCTGACTCACGGCACCGGCCACCGAGCATCCGCAGAACATATCTGCGCCGTCGAGGCAGTCCGCAAGCGATCGCTTGCTGGTGTCATTTGCAAAGCGTTCCTTGTACTTGTTCATGCCGTCGGTACGGCCGCGATAAACGACGCCCTTGCTGTCGCACATGAACAAGTTCTCGCGCCGGACACCAAGATTCAGATACATTTGCGCGCAGGCAATGGCCGCAGCTCCGGCACCGTTCACAACGACCTTAATTTCCTGAATCTTCTTGCCGGTTATTTCGAGAGCGTTCAGCAGCGCAGCTCCGCTGACGATCGCAGTACCGTGCTGATCATCATGGAAAACCGGAATGTTGAGAAGTTCCCGCAGGCGCTCCTCAATTTCGAAACATTCGGGAGCTTTGATGTCTTCGAGGTTGATTCCACCAAAGGTCGGCTCGAGCATTTTGCAGGCCGAGATGACTTCATCAACCGTTGGCGCATTGAGTTCAATGTCAAAGCAGTCGATGTCGGCGAACTTCTTGAAAAGAACGGCCTTGCCTTCCATCACTGGCTTTGCGGCAGCCGGGCCGATGTTGCCGAGTCCGAGGACGGCCGTGCCGTTCGACACCACCGCGACCAGATTGCCGCGCGCGGTGTACTCAAAGACGGCGTCGGGATTCTTTGCGATTTCCTTGCAGGGTTCAGCAACCCCAGGTGAGTATGCAAGGGTGATGTCTTGCTGGGTCTTGCATTCCTTCGTGACCGCAATTTCAATCTTACCTTTGCGGCCCTTGCGGTGATATTCGAGTGCGTCTTCGCGGATACCCATGGTGTCTCCTTGCCTGTTTTCACAGAAAACAGGCCCGAATCTATCGTTCAATTGCTGGATTTACAATGGTTCGATCCCCCGTCCTCAAGGCCGGAGACGATTCAGGTCAAAGATTTGTCCGTGCAACTCGTTTCCTACCCACACCAGAATCCAGACTTTAGGCTGTAAATACTGCCCAAGGAGTACGCAAGCCATGGAACAAACACGCAACAAGGGACGCTGGTTCAAGCTGGCGGAAGCTGCACAGCAGCTCGGTGTTTCTGAGATTACCGTCCGTCGGAAGGCCAAGTCGGGTCAATTGAAGGCCATTTTGCGCAACGGGCGATACATGGTTTATCTCGAGGAAGATGACGAGCTGGGGATGTTCACAGCAGCTCTCGACATCGCAGTGACCCCAGCAGGTGGTCCAGCCCTGACGACCACGCTGCCGACCCTGACTCGAAAAAGAGATTTAACGCAGCAGACTGGGCCCGCTTCCGCAGTGCAAGACGACCTTATCCAATCTCTGAAGCGTACGATCGAGGATCAGCAGACTCTGATTTCGTCGCTGGAGGCATCGATTTCGCGTTTGGGTCAGAAACTGGCGGGCGGACAAAATTCCAATAGATGAGCTGGTAGGTAAGAAAGAGGCACAGCACCACCACCTGCGCCCAGAGCCCCGTTGCAACCAACGGCACACGCAGCGCATTGAGCGCAAAAATGTGCGGAGCATCTCTCCAGACCCAGAAAAATGCGATCGAAACAAAAACCAGCGGATGACAGATGAACAAAACCCCGTGCAGCCACTGCTCGCGTGCGTCACAGAGCTTTGCATGCACCCATTCGTCTTTGGTGACAAACAGGCAAGACAAAAACGAAGCGACGAGAAAAATCAAAAAATTTCCGTGATTGAGCGGAAGAAAATGAGCGACCGAGCAGACTCCCAACACGGTCAGTGTATCGAGCGGATGACCGATGCGTTCCCAGCGCGGAAGACCGCGCCTGTAGTGAAAGACAAATTCATCAAAGGCAAGCGCAAGACCTTGCAACACAATCGGCACGGCCGCCAGAGCAAAATAAATATCTCCGCCCGCCATCATCAGCCGGCATCCACAACTTCAAAGAGACTTCCGGCCACCGTCAGACCGGGACCAAACGCCATGCTGATAACCCTGGTGCCTGCCGGATAGCGGCTTTCGTCTTCAAGAACATCGTTCCACACGTGCGGAAGGGTCGCGGACGACATATTGCCGTAGCGCTTGAGGACCGAGCGGCTCGCAGCTATTTTCTCATCGGGTGCTTCAAGAAGCTCCTGCAGATGATCAATGATTTTAGGACCGCCCGGATGAATCGCGTAAACAAGATTGGGTAACACGTTCTGCGCATTCTCGCCGGCGGCGAGAATGAGCCGATCCACAAATCCCTTAACCGAGGCCGAAATGAGCGCTGGCACATCGCGTGAGAGCGTCATCGCCATTCCCCAAGGCAACGGAAGCCAGGTCATGGCTGCAGCGGACTGCGGAATCTGCTCTTCATTCATTGAAAGTAATTTCAATGAACGTGACTTTTGCGGCTTCTCCGTGCCTATCCGATAGCGGATGAATCCGTCCGCAAAAAGACTCTGGACAACCAGCTGCTCTGGAGAATGCAGCAGCGGATTAAAGTGCATCGTGCAAAGCTCTGTGTGAACAATGTCAACCGATGCAGAGCCTGTAAATGTTTTACCGTCGCGCTGTT
>JBEDKY010000276.1:0-5301 GCA_041171905.1 Pseudomonadota bacterium | reverse complement strand
TTGTCACCGAAAACCTGCCAGCGTTTCTTTATTTCTGCAGGTGCGGAATTTTCATCTACAACTTGGCTCAACGGAACACTCTGCGGCGGGGCCGACAGGTCACGTGCGGTAAAAGCGGGATCCACCTCGCTGGCACCGGGCGCGTCGTGTCCGTTCTTGCTCACACCAATCAAGGAAGGTGGAAACATTGAGTATTCAGGCCCATCTTTTGCAGCCGAAGGCTGTTGACGCGCGACCGGCGAGACACTTGCAGCGCGCTGCACTGATTCTCGCCCAGCAGACGAACCACCCGTTTCGCGAGAGATCTCCATCATGCTGAGAGGAACCTCGGAGGCCGAATAATTCGCAGATTGCTGTGAATTATTTTCTTCTGCACCTGCATCCCGTGCCCGCTTCATCCGAACCAAAAAGCCAAGAATAATTCCCGCCCCCAAAACCATAGCGCCCCAACGGATCAGGGCTTCCGGTGTAAAAGCACCTTCGGAGCCGGCTGCTGCTTGATTGCCCTTGAAATCAATTGAAGTCATGTACGGATAGTAGAGTTCAAGATTGCGGTCGAAGTTGAGACGGTGATCCGAGAGCGTGATGCGATAGCGCACTTTGTCGTTGCCAGTGATGAGAATGGCCTGACCAGCTTCAGCGCCGTCGGTTGTGAAGGATACGTAATAAAGGAAGGCGCTTCGTCCGCCAGGCAAATCATTGAGAATATTTTTCTGAAAAATCTGAAAGCCTGTTCCCTTGCCATTGTAGCGGACAAAATTTTCCTCGATTTCCTTCGCGACTTCCTCGAGACTTTCACGCGAAAAAGATACCGGCTTGCGCACCGCAGCAACCGTAATGCTCGGGTCCGCAATCATTCCTTTTGGCAACTTTATCCTGTCCGCATTCGACGAGGGCTTGAGTGTTACGGCATATCGCTGTGACGAGGGCTCGGCCCTCCACTTGGGTGGAATCTTGATTGTAAATTCCAAGCCGGCTTCAGTGTATTGATAGACGTCTGTCGGAGGCGGCGTTGACTGCGAAAATGCGTCCTGCGCGATGCTCAAGGCCGCCGTCACAAACAAAGCGACGGCAGTCTTAAAGAACGATATTTTGACAAACTCAGACGGCATACTGCAAAGCCTCTGGCTTATGGACAAGCCTCAGAGAACGCTCAACTGCACGAACCACATCTTCACTTGTCTCGGGATCGACGTCGAGAAAAAACACTGGAGACTGCGCAGAAAAGTTTTCACAGCCAAAAAAGTCGAGCATTGCTGTTGTCTCTTTACCCAGTTGCAAATCGAGGGGCGTCTCAAGCTCCTGATAGCGACCGACGCAGACTGCAAGCCCATAACGGGAGTCAGGTGTGACATCACTGAGAGTACACATAACACCGACAACCTGTTGCTGACCTGTGCGCCAGTCCTCGCTGCCAAAGCGGCGCGCGACCAGAACCAAGTCGCCTTTGTGCACTGAGTCAGGGCTTCTCATGAGAAGATTTGCATGCTTCCGGAAATTGCCAACGTCATTGTCATCCACAGAAAGAATCCATGCGCGTGGCAGGGCAGCCTCACCTGAGGAAGAGTTTTTGGCTGTGGTTCTCCGCCATTCATTTGCCTGTCCGGAAACAGAAAGTTCGCTCAGGGCAAGTCGCAGAGGAGCTTCGGAAAGGCCGAGCTTTTCTGCAGCTTTGATAGCTGCAGAGATCGACCTGACGGCTTCCTCACGATGCTCCTCCATCCGATAGCGCTCGTAGAGGCGCTTACATAACGCACCAAACGTCGCGCTGTAGTCATAGTCGTTGTGCTCGAACAGATCGCCTGAGGACAGCAAAATATCGCGCGCTGCAAGAAGATCGCCAGTCTTTTCGAGGCAACTTGCCAGTGCAATCAGTGCGTCGGTATTTTCTGGATTGTCGGCGACGAGTTCCTGCAGAACCCTCACCGCCTCGCTCCAGTGTCCTTGTGCGACCGCAAGCCGAGCCGCTCCCCAGAACGGCTCTGGACAGCGAGGGAATCGTTCATGGATGAGCTCGAATGCTCGCGAAGCCTCCTCAAGGTAATCATTTTCGAGCGCATAAATCAGATAATTTCGCGCAAGAAAATAATTCCTTGAATTCCGCACATTGAGAGCCTGCAGATATTGCAGCCCCTTTTCTCGGCGAAGACGTTGTGGCGACTCGGCATTGAAGACGGCAACCGCCTCAACATGCAAAATGCTCTTTCGAGTCGAAGTTGCATTTAGAGATTTGATGATTTTGCCGCTAAAGCGACGCTCGCCGGAATATGCGAGCGCCATGACGGCGAGCGGAAGAAAGCCCTTCGAGGAGTGGCGAAGACTGAGAAGGTGGCGCGCGAGCGCCTTGAGACCGGTGAAATTGTATTCGCTGCGCAGCGATTCAATCCAGAACCTGTAAAACCGGAATGTAGCGCGGAAGCCGCAGCCGGTTGCAATGATCCGCGATGAGAGGTCTTCTACCTGACCCCAAGCCCCCTTCCAAGAGAGAAGCTCGCAGCATCGGGTTGCATCCTTCAACTGCTCGACGGTCAGGTGACCTCTGAGCAGTCCCCGCTCGACACTTTCGAGCAAAGGTGCGATCTCCGGATTGAACGTTCCCGACGCACTGAGATTTGCATGAGGATAAAATCTGTTTCCGCGGCGCTCACCCATATGTCTCACTCCTTCCGGCTATCCTGAGGATATCAACCGGTGAAGCTATCGGTGAGAAACAAAACTTCACTGAGCGTGTTCACGTCAAAGACGTTTGCCGGGATGAAAAGTGAGGCCGGCAAATCGGTTCAATCAGAACTCAACAACCTGATCTGCAAAGCGAAGAAACTCTTCGCGGTTCTCCAGTACGATAAAGCTTGCACCACGGGAAACCATCATGCGCAGAAGTCGACCGAGTGTGGAAATGTCGGGAGTGTGCAATCCGGTACCAGGGTGAAGAAGCAAAAACCATGCTCCCTCAAGTTGTGCGCGACGCAGTTCAAGAGTCAGTGTCAGGCGTTGAAGTTCTCCACCACTCAGCGAATCCATTCCCTGCCCTAACGTCACATAGCCAAGACCAAATTCGAGGGCAGCAGCAAGCCTACTTTCCACAAGCCGGACATGGGCAAAAAATTGCCGAGCCTCGTCGAGAGTCAGATTCATTATCTCTGCAAGATTTAGGCCTTTGAATCGAGGAACTAGACTGCGCTGCGCAAGCTTTGTTCCAAGACATTCCTCACAGCTGACTTCCACTGGCGGGCCGAATCGTTGCGGAATTTCGATGTAACCGCGACCTTCACAGGACGTGCAGCGTCCGGCTTTGGAATTCCATGAAAAGTGCGAAGGCGTCAGGCCCATAATTTGCGCCTGCGGCAACTGAGCAAAGATTTCACGAATGGGAACGAGGATGTCGAGCGCTGCTGCAACTGTGCGCCTTGATGTGCGCACGAGGCTTCCAGGACGCACATCATGAAGAGAATTCACAAGCAAAGGACCCTCAGGCCGAATCCGACAAAATTCAAGCTGTCGAGCGCTGGGTGAATCCACCTCGATGAGTTTTTCCAGCGCCGGCCAGACACACAACTCCAGAAAAGAACCTTTGCCACGCCCCGCCTCGCCGCGGATGAGCGTGAGACTTGATTGTGGTAAGCGAATGGAAGCCTTGCTTGCCGTGCGTACCTTAATATTTTCCAATATCAGTGCCGCTGATTCTGTTTTTTCCGTTGTTTCGGCTGCTTTGCTTTTACGCCCGCGCAAAGGTGCAAGCGACGGCCGCATAAAATACGATGTCGGATTGTTTTCAACCGTAGACTCAAACAAGGCCTTTTCTTTTGCGAGCAACATTTTGTCGATGTCTGCCTGCCCCTTGAAATGATCGACAATACGTCCACCCAGCCGTCCAGCGCCCGGCCCCATCAAGAACACTTCGTCGCAGTGTTTAAGAAATTGCGGGTGATGCTCAACGACAACAACGGAAGATCCAGTTTCGACAAGGTGACGCAAAACAACGACCAGTTGTCCCACCTCGGAACTTGTGAGCCCCTGACATGGTTCATCCATGATGTAGAGCGCACCGCGCAGACGATTGGAGATCATCGAGGCAAGCCTGAGGCGCTGCAGATCACCAGGCGACAGGCTGCCACCGTCGCGATTGAGATTCAAATGATTCAAACCAAGCTGACACATTGTCTCGACGAGTCTGACGGCTTCGGACAAAACTTGATTTTTTGCGCGTTGGCTGCCGGCATCAGTGACAAAAGTACTTTTGAGTTCCAGCAGAAGATCAAACAATTTCAGCTGATGCAATTCTTCAAAACGAAGACTGCGCACGCGGACAATCGGTCGGTTTGGATCGAGCCTTGTGCCGGAACACTTTTTGCAGGGATAAAGATCAGCAGGTGATTCTTCGTCCTGCGCGCCTGTGCCAGCGCACGTTCCACACTGCGCAAGCGAAGAGTGACTGAAATAGCGGGGATCAAGGCGTGGAGCGCTCTCACCGCATTGCGGGCACGCGGATTTCGTATTGAATTTTTCAAAAGCTGTCTTGTTTTCAATCTTGACAACGCCCTTGCCGTACTCAAGCGCCTGAGAAACGGCGCGCTCGAGTCGCGCCTGACGTTCGGGAACAACCTGAACGGCATCTATTAAAACTTCGATCGTGTTCAGCTTCTTTGCATCAATACTGATTTTTTGATCTTCATCCTGGAGGGAGTAGCTTTCCCCGTTGATACGGATGCGCGAAAAACCGAGTTGTCGAAATTTTTCAATTTCACTTCCGAACGCTCCCTTGCGCTTTTCCACGATGGGGGCCGTAATGGTGATTTTCTCTCCACTGTAAAGTTCACCGATTTTCACCATCAATTCACGAAAGGTTGTGGCACGTAATGGAATGTCACAGTTGCGGCAATGAACATCACCAAATGCCGCAAAGTAAACCCGCAACAGATCGCTTACACCGGAGATGGTCCCCACGGTCGAGAGCTTGCCGGCGACGCCCTGCCGCTGCGACAAACCCAGAGCTGGAGGTAGTCCTCGGATGGCACGAAACTTCGGACGGACTGTTCTCGACCAAAAGGAATGCCCCATCAGCTGGACGGGGGCATGGCTGGCGTCTGCGAAGCGACGAAATGCCTCAACATACAGCGTATCGAAGACAAGACTCGATTTCCCCGACCCGCTGACGCCCGTGAAAGCGACGAGCTTGTTCTTGGGAATTCCGACATCGACGGACTGCAAATTGTGCTCATGTGCACCTTTTACCTCGATCGTCTGCATTTTGCCTGTTTCCTCCGCCGTCCCAACATTGACGCTGTGCGCACTATAACAGAG
>JBEDKY010000275.1:0-17781 GCA_041171905.1 Pseudomonadota bacterium | reverse complement strand
TCGTGGGATGAGTTCATCAGACTGCGGCCGCAGCGACGGATCATCTGTGTCGAAACGGGTGGGCAAAAATCGCCCTCGCAGTTCGCCTTTCGCGCCGGCGACCTTCTTGTCTTTGGCGCCGAAACCTTCGGCATCCCGGAGAACATTTTAGCCCAGTGTTCGGAAAATCAACGTGGGCATCTTGTTACAATACCGATGTTCGATCGGGGTGTGAGAAGCTTGAATCTGGCAAATAGCGTATCGATTGTCGCGCATTGCGCTTTGGCAAGCATTCATAAGTAAAAGTTGCCCGCAGGCCGCGAGAGGAGATCACAGGAATGCGCTTCGGCACACGTCCGATGGTGGAGCGTGGATCATATTTAGCGGCGGAGATGCTGACCCTCGGGCTGGTCATTGCCGCCGGCATTGCCCTTGCGCATTTTGTTGCCGTCGGTAGCGAGCCTTTTGCCGAAAGCGTTGAGGTCAGTCCCGACATCAGACACCTGCCCCAATACGCCGGACTTTCGCTGGTGCGAAGCCTGATCGCACTTGCCATCAGCTACAGTTTTTCTGTTCTGTACGGAACAATCGCGGCTCGCAATGAACGAAACGAACGGATCATGATTCCGATGCTGGACGTTTTGCAGAGTCTGCCAGTTCTGACTTTTCTTCCCGGCTTCGTGCTCGCTCTCACACGTCTGTTTCCGGATTCTCGCTGGGGCCTGGAGATCTCATGCATTTTGATGATCGTTACGGGACAGGTGTGGAATCTCGTTTTTGCATACTACGAAAGTCAGCGTTCGCTCAGCAACGAGCTCAAACAGTACGCTTCCGTCGCCCGGCTCAGTCCGGTTGAAAAACTCATGCGCCTCGATTTGCCGAGCGCACTTGGTCCGCTCGTTTACAACGGAATGATGTCGATGGCGGGCGGCTGGTTCTTTTTGACGCTGTGCGAAGGATTTATTCTGGGCGACAAGAACTATCGCCTGCCTGGCCTCGGCAGTTTTCTCAGCGTCACCTTCGAGCAGCAGAATTATCAATCATTCGCGGCAGGCCTTTGCGCACTTTTTGTGATGGTCTGGGGAGTCGACTTTCTACTCTGGCGACCTCTGATTGCATGGAGCGCACAGTACCGCGAGAGCCTTGATTCTGAGATCAACGAACGCTCCGTTTTTCTGGGACTGCTGCGAAAATCCAAAATATCTCAGAACGTCGGCGCCTTTTTTGCTGAAATTGCTCATGCATTGAAAGAAATGAAACTTTTAATTTCAACCCTGTTCGTGCGTGTGATTCCGGACGAGGAAAGCGATCGCCAGCAGGCACTGCGCTGGAAGATTATCACCAGCCCCTCATCAATTCTTGAGGCCAAGACACGCGTGCGTCTGGGCGAGCAAATCCGTGCGCTTGTCCGCTGGCTGTCGGGATTTTTTGTCGGCGGTCTTGTGTTTCTTTTATTGCCGAGTCTGCCTAACGTGGCTGCCAGCATGGCCACGGTCACACGTTCAGACTGGCTCGAACTGATTCATGCCTTGTCGTTGACCTTCATCAAAGTGCTCGGTGTTATTTTCATTGCCACACTCTGGACTGTGCCGGTTGGAATCTGGATTGGAAAATCGCCTTCGGTGCGCAGAATCATCGCTCCCCTGATTCAAAATCTTGCGGCATTTCCCGCACCGGTGCTGTACCCGCTCATTGCCATGAGCCTCGCCAAAGCTAATATGAATCCTTTGCTTGTGGCCACGCTGCTTATGACCATCGGAAATCAGTGGTACCTGCTGTTCAACGTCATCTCCGGAGCAAGCCGCATTCCGCAGGAGCTCATGACGGTAGCGCGTGTGATGCGCTTCTCACTCCGTGAAAGGTTTGTGAAACTCTATTTGCCATGTATTTTTCCTTCGCTGCTGACGGGCTGGATTACCGCCGCCGGAGGAGCTTGGAATGCGAGCATCGTTGCTGAGATCGTAGAATTCCCGGGTGGAAAAATCCGTGCTGATGGAATCGGGGCCGAAATCACCGAGGCGACCACCCACGGACACTACCAGCGACTGGTCGCTGCCATTATCGTGATTACGATCGCATTGATCATTTTGAACCGCACCGTGTGGCGTTCACTGCACCACACGGCCGAGGAGCTGAAACTGCAATGAACCTAAGTACAGAACAAAAACGGAGCGGCTGACATCATGCAAACCCAGCCCAAAAGCCAGGCTCCGGACGTGAAACGAGCTCGAGATGCACGCAAGAGCGTTCTCTCCGTGCGCTCGCTTTGCCGCGATTTTGTTCGCCCGAACGGCAACGTTGTGACGGTGCTCGAGGGCATCAACCTCGACGTCTACGACAACGAATTCCTCGCCGTGCTGGGAACCTCAGGCTCCGGAAAATCCACCCTGTTGCGTTGTATGGCTGGACTTCTCAAGCCCACGCGCGGCAGCGTCTCTTTTGCAGAACCCGACACTCCCGACGATCCCCTGCTGTCGTTCGTCTTTCAATCGTTCGCGTTGTTTCCGTGGCTGACAGTCCGGGAAAACATCGAGATAGCAGTGCGAAAGTTACCCAAGCATGAGCGAGATGCGCGTGTTGACGGAATTCTTGAACTCGTCGGTCTGGGTGCCTATGACGGCGTCTATCCGCGCGAACTCAGCGGTGGAATGAAACAACGCGTATCGTTGGCCCGAGCCATGGTCGACGAACCGATGGTGCTGTTTCTTGACGAACCGTTCAGTGCTCTCGATCCACTGACGAGCGAATCGCTGCGCGCCGAAATCGGCCGACTGTGGATGCAGCCGGAACGAAAAATCCGCAGTTCGGTGTTCGTCACCCACAGTCTTGACGAAGCCCTTCAGCTTGCCGACCGCGTGGTCATTCTGCAGAGCAACCCAGGGATGATTTACAGGACTTTTGAGATCAACTTGCCTCGCCCGCGCAATCCGAATTCTCCGGAATTCCGCAAACTCGAGGACGAGCTGGAGCGGGTGTTCGGCGAGCTGCAACTGGGACGCATGCTTTCGGAGCATGAAGAGGAGCACCATCATCCAGCCCACGCAGAGTCATCCGCGTCATCGGCGGCACCTGCCTCGACGAGCGCGCCGAAGTCCAAACCCAGCCAAAGTGCGACCGCAGCAAGCAACGGCGACAGACCACGGCGGGTTAAGCCACTCATCAACACAAGCCTTGTCTTGGTCGAAGGTTTGCTCACTCGTTTGGCAGAAGAGGAGATCGGCATGGACTTGTACGACCTTGCCGACGACATGGGACAAGCCGTCGACCACGTGCTTCCAGCGGTCGCATCCGGTGAATTACTTGGTTTGCTTTATACTCCGGGAACTCGCCTGATATTGACCGAGACGGGACGAAAGTTCGCGGAGGAACAGGATCCGCTGCTCAGACGGGCAATTTTGCGTGACGCCTGTTTGAATCTTCCACTGGTTGCATCCATTTACGAGCTTGTTAAAGGAACAGACGGTCAAGGATTGGAAAAAAGCATCGCGCTGGAACAGATTGTCATGATGCTGCCCTTTGAAGATCCCGACAACCAATTCGATGCGATGCTCAAATGGTGCCGTCATGTGAACCTGCTGAGCTACGAGGCGTCGAAAGCGTGCTTGTATGCCGAGGATTGAATGACTTTTGAATCACTCCGTTATTTGAAGAACAGCGGAGAAATGGGAACAGACCAAACCGCAGCCCACGGTTTAAACGGGCGGAGGACGAAATGGTAAGCGAGAATTTTTCGGCCATCTTTCAGGCAAACGCAGCTTTTGTGGAAGAGATGTTCCTCAAATACCGCGAAAACCCGATGTCCGTCAGCGAGGGATGGCGCGCTTACTTTGAAGGATTCCACGAAGGCTTCGAAACAGCGGTGAAACTGCGGCCTGAGGAAACACACCTCAACGGCAACGGCCACGCCAACGGCAACGGCCACGCGCACGAATACACAAACGGTTCTGCCGCCGCAGCGGTGCCCGCCGACCAGCTCACCTTCGAAAACAATGTCGCACAGCTGGTTCAGGCGTACTGCACTTTCGGCCACCTGCAGGCCAACCTCAATCCGCTCGGAATCGAACCAGCTGCGCACCCGACCTTGGCAGCAGAAACCTATGGGCTCAGTTCGGGCGATCTATCGCGCACAACGGCTGCCGGCGTGCCCGCCGGAATTCCCCCCTGCTCTTTCGGTGATCTGCTGGCAGCTCTGACACGCAGATTTTGCGGAACCGTCGGGGTTGAAGTCAGCCACATCGCAAATCCAGCAGAACGACAATTTGTATACTCAGCTCTCGAAAAACTCTCGCAGCCCGCCGATTCAAACACGCAGCTTGCACTCTACACGGAGCTTGCGCGGGCGGATGCGCTGGAGAAAACCATCGCAACAAAATTCATCGGCAAAAAACGTTTTTCGATTGAAGGCGCTGACGCGCAAATTCCTGCGCTCGAAACGGTCTTCGATGTGGGTGCCCAACTGGGAGCAAAAGAATTCGCGGTCGGCATGGCTCACCGCGGACGTCTCAACATTCTCGTCAACAGCATTCACAAACCGGTCGAACAGCTGTTCGCAGAATTCGAAGGTTATCCTCACGACGGCCTGCGCGGCGACGGCGACGTCAAATACCATGGCGGATACGAGACCGAACGGACATCGCGCAGCGGTCAGCCGATCCGCGTGTCGCTTTCTTTCAATCCAAGCCACCTTGAGTTCGTCGACTGCATCGTGATGGGAGAAGCGCGCGCCAAACAAGTGAAGCATCATGGCGGCGACAAACAGGCCGTCATTCCAGTCGTGCTTCACGGCGACGCCGCCTTTGCGGGACAAGGGGTTGTTTATGAAACTCTGCAGATGATGAACCTCGACGGCTACTCCGTCGGTGGCACCATCCACATCATTGCGAACAACCAAGTTGGTTTCACCACCAATCCCAAAGACGGACGCTCAGGTCTCACCGTCGCAGACATTGGCAAGACCGTTCAGGCACCCGTCTTCCACGTGAACGGCGACGACATCGACGCAGTCTACGGAGTGATGAAACTGGCCACAGAATATCGCCAGCGATTCAACAAAGACGTCATTGTTGAAATTGTCTGTTTCCGCAGACACGGTCACAACGAGACCGACGAACCGCGCTTCACCCAGCCGGTGCTCTACAAGCGCGTCGACGCCAAGGCCTCGCCCTATGAACTATATGCGCAGGCACTTGGCCAGCGCGGACTCGGAAGTGAATTTACGACCGAGGCGCTGCAGAATGTTTACAGCGAAATCAAGGCGTCGATGAACGCTGCCTATGACCGCGTGCGCAACGATCACATCAAACTTGAGCAAAACGCCCCGCACCGCGGTTTTACCGAACTTCGCCGGTTTGTCGCTGCAGAGGAAATGCTCAAGCCCGCCACAACCAAAGTGGATGCCGACACACTGCGTGAACTTGCTCGCAAGCTCATCGATGTTCCCGAAGGATTTACTCCCAATGCCAAACTCGCGCGCATTATTTTGGGCGAGCGCCGCGACATGGCGGATGGCAAAAAACGCATCGACTGGGGCCTGGGAGAGCTTCTTGCGTATGCGACCCTGCTCAACGAAGGCTATAGCGTCCGGCTTGCCGGACAGGATGCCCGCCGCGGAACCTTCAGCCATCGTCACGGTACGCTCAGCGATGCCGAAACCGGACGACATTTCACTTCTCTGCAAAATTGCCTGCGCGACGGCGCACGTGTCGAAATCTGGGACAGTCTTTTATCAGAAACCGCGGCGATGGGTTTTGAATACGGATACGCAACCCAGCACAGCAAGGCGCTTGTGCTCTGGGAGGCTCAATTTGGTGACTTTGCCAACGGCGCGCAGGTTATTATTGATCAATTTATCGCATCGGGAGAGAGCAAATGGGGCCAGTCACAGGGTCTCGTCCTGCTCCTGCCGCACGGATACGAAGGCCAAGGTCCGGAGCATTCGAGTGCGCGCGCCGAACGCTTTCTTCAGCTCGCAGCGCAAGGCAACATGCAGGTGTGCTACTTCAGCAACGTGGGGCAACTCTTCCACGCACTGCGCCGTCAGGTCTTGCGCGACTTCCGTAAGCCGCTCGTGGTCATGACGCCCAAGAGCTTCCTGCGCAATGCGCGTGCCACGACAAGTTTCGAAGAACTTGCGACCGGACGTTTTGAGGAGGTTCTTGCGGATCCACGTGCCGAACTGGCAGCCGACAAGGTCACCCGTGTGCTGTTCTGTACCGGCAAGATTTCACATGACTTGCTCGACAGCACTGAAAAGCCCGAATTCAAAGCTGCCGCGCAGACAACTGCAGTCGTCAGGATTGAACAACTTGCGCCGTTCCCCGCTCAGGCTGTTGAGGCGGCGCTCAAGAAATATTCAAAGGCAAAGTCGGTTTACTGGGTTCAGGAAGAACCACAGAACATGGGAGCGGCGACATTCGTCATGCCCAAAATCCAAAAAGTGCTCGGAAAGATGGCGCAAAAAGCACAACTTGAGTACTTGGGACGCAGCGAACGGGCGAGTCCGGCAGTTGGTCTGGAAAAACTCCATCTCAAGGAGCAGGAAGCGCTTATCAACGCGGCTTGGACCAGTTCTGAAGGACGCGAAATCTAAAAAAAATGCGACAGTTGCAACGGAATGTTTAATCATTCCGGCATAATCAGACTCAAACAAGCGAACAATGCCCGCTGCTTTGCACGGGCATTCTTTCTTATTCGGAAGAATTAGCAGTCGAGCATTGCCGACTGGCCGGCCGTCTGCAAAACATCATCTCAGAAATCAAATTCAACCTGCGTTGACAGTCCTCCATGACAATCGAGGTACCGGCCATGCTTACACCTGCCCGAACGGAACCAAACGAGGCAGCGAACTTCCGCTGTGTTTCGGACAATGTCGCCTTTGTCATGCTGAGCGAAGTGCTGCGCGCGCGCAGCTTTGAACTCACAGAACAACTCAGAAGACCATCTCCTGATCTCGTGGTTGCGCGCAGGCTGGCACTGAATATGCACTTGTCGACAGACAATCTAGTGCAGGACGCCGGACTGGTGAGCCGCGCAAACGACCGCAGCCTTTATGAGAATCCGACGAACGAACCGGCATCACTTTCATCAGTGATTGATTTGTGTTGCATTGCCGCCCGACACCGGCTGCGGGAAGTCAACGTCGGACTCAACATCGTCCAACCGCCGACGAATGAAATTTTTCTCAGTGGAAATCCTTGGGAGCTGGCGTACGTATTCTTTTACGCAATCGTCCGGAGCGGCAAATGTCTTGCAAAAATGCCAACGGCTGAAGGCGAAAGTCGCGAGATACACGTGAGCGTCAGGTATGAAGCCCAGTTCGCCGACGTGAGTGTTTCGTCGCCAGTGCCACTGAGCCCCTGCAGCGAAAACTTCAACTCCGCATCGGCTCTGTGCGAGGCAGAGTGGCACTGCCTGCAACAACTTTCTATCAAAAACGACGTACATGTGTCTGTGCAGCAGGGAGAACCGACGCTTTCTGCCACGTTCAGCACAGTCTTCAGACTGGCGACTTTTACCGCCGGTCACGAGTGATTAGCTCAGCGGATTCCTGTATTCGTCTGTGTTGCTTTGATCATTTCGTCCCATGCTTCAAGCGACTGCGGATCACCTTGAAACTTGCGCCCGTTGACAAAGACTGTCGGAGTTCCCGACACACCTACCCGCTCACCCTCGCGCATGTCGGCATCGATGAGCTTCGCGGTCGCATCGTCAGCTCTGCACTTATCAAATTGGGTTACATTCAGCCCGAGCGTTTTTGCCATCTGTAAAAATATTTTTTCTTCCGCCAGCTTTTCTTGTGCTTCAAAAACCCAATTCTTTGCCTCGCTCAACTTGCCCTGCACGGAAGCGCAATAAACAGCAGCCGCCGCATCACGCGCCTGTTTGTGGAAACTGAGCGGATAATGACGAACTTCCCAGACAACCTGAGTGCCATATTTCTTCAACACGGATTGACTGACGCTCGACATCTTTTTGCAATACGGGCATTGAAAATCGGTGAACTCGACAACGCGGATTGAGTTCTTCGGATCGCCGATGACAGCCTGTGCGCTGCGTGCAATCTCCACCAGCGGCGCTTCTGGCTTATTGATCGCTATCCTGATTTCACCTTTCGCAATTGCCTTGTCGGTGACGTCGGTCAGAAGCTTCATGCGCTTTTGCGATGCCAAATAGCGGGCAATAACCTTACCCCTCTCAGCGGCAGGCAACTGCTGCAACTGACGCTCATCTTTAAAAGTCTCGAGTGCCTTGTCAATTTCACCGCTGGCTGGCTCGAAGGATGTCTTCAACCACTTTTCCTCTGCAGCAAAAGGATTGTCCTTGCTGATGTGCGATGTAAATGGAGATGACTTGAGCTCGACAAAACGCTGCCTTGCAAGGCCTTCAATCGCACGATAGCGGCTGAGTTCGATTTCATACAAACGGTTTTGCTCAGCCGGCGGGATATCCTTCAACGAAAACTGCCGTCCGTCGATTTGAAAAAGTGGATTCACCTGCGGCTTGTCGGATGCATTTGCATGTGCCGTGAAAAAAACCGAAACAAAAGGCAATGAGAGTGCGAAGACCCTCTGCAACAAATTAACCATGGAGCTCCTCCGGCTGTGTGTGGAGTGCCCATTAAAAATCATTCCGCCGGATAGACAAGGGGCGAATCGCCCAAAAGCGTGAGATTCTAATCGGATTGAGGCAGGACGACAGTCAGACTCCGCGCGACCTCGGGCGCGATTGTCCACGCGCGATTCGCCTCAGAAAATAACTTTGCAGAACTGACAGCTCCGTGCGCTCGGCCTCAAAGGTCAGCAGACGGGCGCGGGAAATTCCCAGCACAACTCCGGTCAGAAAGCCAAAAACAAGTGCAACAACAGACAGAGCAATGAGCACCGGCATGACAAATTCCTGCGACTCGGGAGACAAAGCGTTCGTGAACCACTCCGGCCTCAAACGATAAAGCCGCTTGACTACAACCACGACAAGCGCAAACGGCGCTGCAAGAACCAACGATGAGAAGAGCGGATAAGTCAGCAGGACCCAGCGCGCGGCTCTCCGCCACGACACGATGCGGCGGAAGTGTTCAACATAGTTTTTCTTCATGTAACGCTGAAATCGAGTTTCAGGAATCTTACCTGTCTTTGACTTCTGCGGTCGCTGCGACTTTGCCTTTTCCGGAATGCTCAGACGCGGCGTTTCGGAGACGCGCGATTCAAATTCCCGTTCAGAATAATGTTCACGTGCCACAATTGTTTTCTCCGCCGGATTCGCATTGTAACGTCAGCACACATCATACGCCGGCTCCACTGCCGGCGCCAGAGCGGGTGTCAGGCAGGCCGAATTTCGCCGCCTGAACTGCGCCTCGCATAATAGCCGCGTTCGGCACGATCGCGCTCGATTGTTTCTTTGTTGACCGTGTCTATTTTGCTCATCACAGCCTCGCTCAATCCACGCCACTCACCAATCACTTCCCGCCACCCGCGCGGAAAAAACAAACGCAGTTTGGCCAGACGCCAGTAACCCGGAAAATAATTCCCATGTTCTGTGGACAGCAATCCGAGAAACAAAATGACAGGACCGGAAAGAAAACCCACCAGCAGTGCCAGCGTTGAATTGAGTTCGGGCCACATCGCAAGAAGAATTTTCTGAACTGTCAGAGTTCCAAGACAAATCCATATCAGGAAAACGTAAAGTCCGTGACCGATTTTCATCGTGGCGAGCACATCTCTGTCGCGGGTGCTTATGTCGGCAAGAAATCCCGCAAGACGCTGTGGAATAAACCAGACCAGCATACTGAGATATTCAATGGGCGCAGCAACAAGCCAGTAAAAGACTCCCTGGGTCAGAATCATTTTGAAGAACGATCGCTTTTTCTCATGCGCTTCGCCCCAGACAATCTGGGAGGGAGAAATATTCATCGCCAGCAGCATGCGGCGCATCGTTTGAATGCGCGCGAGGAAAACCGGGTCCTTGTTGAATTCCGGACGGTAGGTGTCGACAAAGAGCCGAAATTCACGCGCACTCTGCGGCGCACGACCATAGGCTATTTCGAACAAAAAAAGCCAGTTTCTTTTTTCGTCCCAGCTGTTGAACTGCGCCAAAGCCTCAAGCAGGGAACCTTCGAGTGCCGTCATGAGGTCGTCGACCGAAGTCTCACTGCTGGTCACAGCAATGGGTTCGCAGTAATGAATGGAAATATCCGAGCGGTATTCGTCTTTTTCGAAATAATCGATCGCGACCGGCTGAAGGACTACGCCAAAGTCTGTCGATTTTGCGTGCGCCATTGCCTGCAGCGCCATGCGCGCGATGCCTGTTTTGAGTTTCTGCAGATACGGCGCGTCATGACTGACACCCTCGGGAAAAATAAGAATTCTGTCGCCGGCAAGCAGAGCATCGGCGACAGACTGAAATGCCTCGCTGTTGGCACTGGCCCGCCATTCCTTTTCGCTGACCCCACGCTCCATCGCCTGCTTGTGAGCGACCGCCTCAATCATCATGTCCTGCGTTCGCCGGACAGGGATGGCGTTGGCCAGGGTCAGCAATGGACGCATGACAGGGTGGCTGAACAATGTGTGCTTGGAGATTGGGCGCAATGGAACAGGCGCGATGCCGAACAAAACCGCGGGATCGACGATGCCACTCTGATGGTTTGAAGCCCAAATCGCACTTGGTCCGACGTAGGGAGTTCCGGAGACCGAAATTCTCCGAAAAAAGATGCGACAAACCAAATAAGCAACAACTCTCAGCATGCCGGCTCCGATGTTTTGTTCTCCTCTGAATTTATCGTAATATGGCCATTCACTGCGGTCCGGCTGTCAAAGCTTCCCACTGCAACCGAGAATCCGCCCGCAGTCATCGAAAGGGAGAGCCATTTTGCCGCAGGATCAAGTGTCAAACGTCCTCCGCTGGTCACAATCCGGCGTCGAGAAGCAAATCACAATCCCGCTGGAAGGCATCGTGCGGCAAAGTTCCGCAAACCCCAAAAGGGTCATCTTCGCCTTGCACGGCTTTGGCGACAATGCGGCCAATTTCTCGGAGCTCACCAAAGAACTGCCGCTCGCAGATACTCTCTGGATTGTGCTGCAGGCACCCGAAAACCTGCCTTTTGCTGGCGATGGTGGCCAATGGTACGAGCTGTTCGGCAACCCGCATCCCCAGCTCCGTTCCTCGTGCGACAAAATCCAAAAAACAATTCATCTCACACAAGCAGCCGGCGGCTTCGATTGGGCAAATATTTTACTCTTCGGATTTTCTCAAGGCGCATTTGTTTCTTTATACACAGGAATCACCTTTCCTCGCGAACTCGGTGGAGTTGTTGCGCTCAGCGGGTATCTGGGACAAGCACACCGTCTCAGCCTGCCCAGCAAGCAGCGCAACCAACTGCCGGTTTTTCTCGCGCACGGTCTGAGCGATCAGGTCGTCTTCCCAGCGCAGCACTTCGAAACTCTCGACATTTTGAACCACCTCGGATTCACGAAAGTCACCGCGAAAACTTACCGCGGAGTTGCGCACAGTCTGTGTGCAGAAGAACTTTTTGACATTCGTTCATTCATCGAGGGAATCTCTTGAGCCACAAACTCATTCCCGACGCCAAATCCATCAACCTGCGGAGCGACGACCTGTCGATGCTCTCGGAGGTTGAACGTTCGCTGGCACTTGAACAGGCCCGTCTGCAGCTCGAACAGCGCTCGCTGGGCGGCATGAATGCTTACCTTGTCAGTGTCGAACTCATTGAAGACGACCCTCAACAGATTCAGGAAAGTCTTGTGGAGCTCGGCAGCCTTGTGCGTTCACTTGGCGACGAACCTTGCGGAGTGACTGTACAAAAACGCTCGCGCATCGTGCCGGCCACGCTGATTGGCACCGGCAAGGCTGAGGAACTGCGCAATTCCGCCAAAGAACTTAAGATCGATTACGTCGTGTTTGATCAGGAGCTCTCGCCGTCGCAGGTGCGAAACCTCGAACAAATCATTGAGCGCCCGATTCTCGATCGCGCGGGTGTCATCCTGCAGATCTTCCGTAAAAACGCCAAAACCCGCGAAGCCAAAACTCAGGTCGAGATCGCTCATCTCGAATACCTCGCGCCGCGCATTTCCAACTCATGGATTGCGTTTGAAAGGCAGCGCGGTGGCGGATCCGGCGGCACCCGTCTTAAGGGTGCGGGCGAAACCCAGCTCGAGCTCGACAAGCGCCGCATCCGCGAGAAAATCGCATCTCTCCGCAAAGACCTCGAACGTATTCAAACCGAACGCAGCACACAGCGAAAACTGCGCTCGGAGGAGTTCAACGTCGTGCTTGTGGGCTACACAAATGCCGGCAAAACAACCCTCATGAACGCACTGACGGATAGTCATCTTTCAGCCAAAGACGCACTTTTTGAGACACTCGATTCGGCGGTGCGCACGCTCAAGGGATCACACAATCCACGCGTGCTGGTCACCGACACCGTTGGCTTCATCCGCAGCATTCCGCATGGTCTGGTTGCAAGTTTTCGCTCGACGCTGCAAGAGGCCGCGCGCGCTGATTTGCTCCTGCACATCGTGGATGTCAGTCATCCTCGTTACAAAGACCACATCCGCGTGACCGACGACGTGCTCAAAGAAGTTGGTGCTGGAGACGTCGACCGCATGTATGTCTTCAACAAAATCGACTCGCTGAAGGGCGAACCGCGACTGGCAAAAATTCTCGCACGCGCCTACAAAAACGCCGTCTGCGTCAGTGCCCAGCAGCCCGATGACATCCGCAAGCTTCGCGACGCGCTGATGGAATACTTCAGCCGCAACATGCTCGAAATTTCACTCAATGTTGCGTACGACGACAGTTCTTTGATGGGTCATATCTATGCTCACTCTCGAGTGATGGCCACCGAATGGACCGACGACGAAGCCCGCTTCCGGATCCGCGTCTCGCGCGCCAACGCACGCCGTTACTTTATACCCCACATGTCGGCCGCCGACTTAACCCGCTACGGACTCAATCAAGACGACGAAGAAGAACACGCAAGTGTCGCAACGGAGACGATGAGACCATGACACATGAACAAAACCAGACAATCGCACCTGCTGTCATCGGCGACAAAACTGTACCCGACAGCATTCATGCAAAAACCCTCGAATTACGAGAAATAGAGACCCGACTCGGACATCTGCCAGCCGAAACATGGGCTGTATCCGACCTGCACAAGCGCTACAGCGATCCGGCGCAGCTCTCGCACACGTCATTCCTGGAGCAACGCACTGAACTCCTTTTTCGCGAAATAGCCGGCGAGCTGCACGATCTGGGTTGGTCGCTTGGTGAAATCGCTCAGGCTATCAATGCCGTGGTCTGCTATTCAGGCGGCCCCAAATACTGCAACGAACAAGAGGTTGCAGAGGTCCTCGGATGACATTGGAGCGTTTTCCGGAATCGATTGTCGGAACGAAGTCCGTCGCCTCAACCACGTACTATGGTATCGGTGGGCACGCGGAGTATTTTGCGCAACCACGCTCCCTGAGCGAATTGCTTGATTGCATCGAGTGGGCCAAAGCCAAGCAACTTCCGATTGCGTTGTTCGGATGCGGGAGTAATTCACTGCTCGCCGACGGCCCATTCGGCGGACTCGTCCTCACCCTCTCGGAGATGACAGCCTGTTACTGGGAAACCGAGGATGTTCTCTACGCCGAAGCAGGTGTCAGCAACACCGAACTCGCAGAGATCTGCTTGGATGCCGGCCGCAGCGGCGCTGCGTGGATGTACCGCATGCCTGGGCATCTGGGTGCCACGGTGCGGATGAATGCGCGCTGTTATGGAGGAGAAATCTCACAAATCTGCGAGGAGGTTTTCACTCTTGATCTTCAAGGGAGGCTGCGCGTCCACCGTGGCGCCGACGTGTTCTACGGCTACAAAAAAACACTCCTCATGGATGCTCCCGAAGTAGTGGTCGCTGCGCGGCTGAGACTGACTGAGCAGGCGGACCGCGCGTCCATTCTCAACATCATGCAGACCTGCGAGGCAGACAGGCACCGCAAGCATCATTTTGATTTGCCCAGCTGTGGTTCAACGTTCAAAAACAACTATCAAGTTGGCCGCCCGAGCGGACAGGTTTTTGATGAATGCGGACTCAAGGGTGCACGCATCGGCCGCTCCGAGGTCAGTCAGTACCACGCCAATTTCGTGTGGAATCTTGGAGGCGCCAGCGCGCGCGACATGTTGTCGCTGGCGGCGCATATGCGTGAACGCGCATTGACCTTGCGCAATGCGGATCTCGAACTCGAAGTCCAGCCGGTGGGACTGTTTGATGATACTTTGTTTTCAGCCTGCGCGATGAACAAACTAGGCCCTTCCGTGAGTGAAGGAAATTCTCACTGGGTCGGGCTGCTGTGGCATCCGGCGAATTCGCAGCGCAGCGCGTTGCTTCCACAATTTCCGCATTCACTGCTGCAATGTCCTTTCCAGCACTATTTCCGCACCCCCTTGTCAGGCCAGCCCGACGTTCGCGTGGAACTCACCCAACTGATGAGTTTGAGCGATGCAGAACTTCAGCCCGATCTGCCGTTTTTGCGCTGGGAGACAATCACTCCGAGCGCAGAGCAAGCCGACAGGCTCTTTCAGCTGCGCCCGCAGATGCCTGCCGATTTTTTGGATGAACTATGGAACTATAGTGTCAGTGAACTCTTTGTCGCACACGGAAACATCGACAACGGAGAATACTACGAATTCGAGATGACCCCTGAGGGACACTGGGTCGCCATTGCATTCGACGCGCCGCGCAAGCGCAAGCCGGAGCACACGCGTCCCGACAAACAGCACTGGAACGGTGTTTCACTGAACCAAGGTTCGGCAAAGTTCTCGGCCGATTTCAGTTATCGGCTGCTCAAGCCACTGATTCATCAGGGCCAAATGCGAGTTCAGGCGTGTCTGAGTCTGGGCGGTGAAGACTGGTATCTGGCTCCCCATTGGTCGCCCTCCGGGAGCCCCGAATGCTGGGACACACAACATAAACCCGATGTCAAACCGGATTTCCATCAGCCGCGGCGCTACTGGCGTGTTGCATTGCACTGACCGTCGGGTCACAATAACGCTCTGAGAAGAGTTTTATTCATAACGGGTGCACATATGCTCAGCCTCGGACAGCGCAAAAGCATTCAACTTATGAAAGCCGGCACTGCGACATTCACAATCGCAAGTCTCGCATGGTCGACGTCCTGCAAGCCGCGCGCCTACAACGACAACCAGACACAGTCGAACACCGGCAAGCCGGCACTGAGCAAAAATGCCGAGGCTCAGGCGCAGTCGCTGCTTCCTTTTTGGCCCGTCCCACAAAATATCAGCGAAGTCCGTGCGCTGCCGATGCTCACCGCACTCGGTGTCAGCACGCAGACGTGGCAAAAACTCTTGTCGGAGGCACTGAGCGACAGCAACGGACGAACCATGACTTTGTCAAACCCCGAGTGTGCGCTGTCGACCGACTCGTGGCGGATTTCCGCGGCACGGTTGGCCCTGTACGAAATCGATCTGCCTGGCAGGGTCACTTCTTGGCAGACCTTTGCCCTGCAACGGGAAACCGACCTCTCGCAACGTGTGCAGCTGCACGTCAGCGTTCAGCCCTGGTGCAGCAGCCAAAGGTTGGGACGCGGCGACTTTGTTCACACGCTCGACCATGCTTTTTTGCTGACATTTGATCTCAGCACTCAATTTTTATCCAAAAATCACTTGAGCTGGCTTGAAGAAATGCTCAACAAAAGCAATCAGCAGGACACCCTCACTACACTACCCGAGAACAAGGTGTTGCCATTTGCCCGAGCGTTGCTCGACGTGAATGACGGCCGTCTTGGCCGCTCTGAAATCCTGCGCGCATGGAATCAGGCACTGCAGCTGAAAGAACTGACCTCACTGTCGGCCCTGCCCTCGGCCGGATGGATTTCCTTCAAACAACTTCCAGCCCAAGGACAGGTGCTCGCGCAGCAAACTGAGACCGGCCTTGAGCTTTCACATCCGGCACTCAAGGCGTCTGCCAGCGCGTTGAATGACTTTTTCAATACCTTCGTTTCGGAAAAGAACCTGATCCGAGTGCGCGCTCACGTCACCGAGGGGCTAGGCTCGTCGCAGCGCTTTCTCCGCTGGGAACGGCAGGATGGCAAAATAGTGCGTTTCCCCATGCAAACCGTTGCCTCGCAGTGGGACCGCACAGCGCGGACAGTGAGTCTCAATCCGCTGCTGAGCTCACCGCAAAAAGTGGTGAGTGTGGGAACCGAGCAACCCGTTGCCGGACAAAAAAAATCTCAGCTGCTGCGCGACATCGATCTGGAAGCCACTCCGCTGGCAAATGATATTGCAGTGCCCGAGCTGCTTTCACTAAGCGAGAAAATTGTTGATTCCGAGAGAACGTCGGTGCACTCAACTCGCTGTGTCAGCTGCCACGGACTCGACGATGCCCTGCGCATGGCGCGTGATGGACGTCCTGTTTCGCAACGGGGCATAGCACCAGCCCATCTGACTCTATTTGGTGTCAGCTCCGACGGAAAACAAGTGAGCAACACAAGAACCATGCGCGCCGCAGAAGCCGATGCGCGCCGAAATGAAGAAGAAGCCAGCAATGCCCGACAGCCTGCCCAACGATAAAGCCATCCAGTTCGACACGCTGACGAATCAACAACGGCACGATATAAAGGCAGCTCTGTTGTCGATCAAATGGTCGGCCGAACTGCTCAAACCACCCGATGGTTCCGAGCCTCCGTGTGAGCTCATCTCAGCTCAGCTGACGCACGCCTTCGAAACTCTGCGGCCGCTCATCGAACAGATTATCGCCGCGAAAGGAACAGCCAGCGAATGATTTCTCTTTTACATCTCGACGACGACGCATTGTTTTTGCACCGCTGTGCGCAGGCATTCCGTAACTCACCGCATGCGGCACACGTGAATTACACTTCAGTGCGCAGTGCCGATGATTTTCGCAATGGATTTAGGGCTGCGCGACCGACAGCGGTCCTGCTCGACCTGAGTTTCGGCGGACACGCACTGCGCGGAATCGAGATCCTCAAGGAAATTCGCGGACAGGGTTACAACGGCACAGTGATTATGATGTCTGCGCTGAGCTCATCGGACGTCATCATGGAGTGCATCCGCGCCGGTGCAAACGACTTTCTTTCAAAAGGTCTCGATGAAGCAGAAATGACATTTCGAGTTGCCCGACTTTTGCAGAGCAGCCGAGTCAATCCATCTTCCGGCGAACCGGTTGGCCCCATACTTCCGGCACATGTGAGTGGACGGTCGCTCCGCGAGGTTCAGCAACGTCTCAACCGCATCCGAAATTCAGCAGTCAAAACGCTTCTTGTTTGCGGAGAGAGCGGCACTGGTAAGGAGATGGTGGCGGAAATTCTGCGTCTGCAGCTGCCGCAGGGAACTCCTTTTGTTTCAGTGAACTGTGCCGCACTGACACTGTCAGTCGTCGAGGCTGAAATATTTGGCTATGAAAAAGGAGCTTTTACCGGCGCCATCACTTCAAAAATCGGCCTCTATGAAGCGGCCGACGGCGGCTGGCTTTTTCTTGATGAGGTTGCCCGCCTCAGCCCTTCCGCTCAAGCCGCATTGCTCAGAGCACTCGAAAACGGAGAGGTGCGACCAGTCGGAAGCACTCGTATAAAAAGGGTCAATGTGCGCGTTGTTGCAGCCACCAATGAACCGCTCGATACAATGGTCGAACGCGGCGAATTCCGTGCCGACCTGCTCACGCGCCTGCGCGGCTATGAAATCTGCCTGCCGCCGCTGCGTGCGCGCAGCCATCAGGAACGGCAGGAGATCATCGAATCTCTTCTGGCCCGCCTCAACGAGTCGCTC
>JBEDKY010000274.1:0-6538 GCA_041171905.1 Pseudomonadota bacterium | reverse complement strand
CACGCCGACGGGGTGGCTCGCCGATGAATTCCTTCAAACGGTAGTAATCAACTTTGGCAGCCTTTGCGACGAGTGATGACGGCAGAGATTCACAGGCCGAGCGTGCCAGCTCCCAAAGCGACTCTGGGATTTTTTCACGGCCCGACTTTTGTCGTCTCCATTCGTCGAATTGATGTGCAACATCTTCCAGCTTCAAACTCTTCATAATTCATCCCCTATTCTTGAATAAGTTAATCCAATCATCAGCAATAACTTATTGCTGATGATTCTATGGATGAATTTATATGAGGTTAGCTCGAATACTTGTGCGAGGATTTTAGAAGGTCACTGTGCACCTGCCCGCAGGTTCTGCCAGCTTCAACGTAACTGCGACGTCCACTAAAGGTGGGACGAACAGTACTTCGAGTGCAGTCACTTTCACCCGCACCGCTTTCACATGCCCTGCGGGTTACGTTGGTGTTCCAGGAAGTGGGGTTGCTGAACTTGGAAATTCGAGTGCCACGAATGGAAATGCAAGCTGGTGGCTCGATACCAGTCGAGATTTCTGTATGATGAAATATCCGGCGAAGAATGTTTCAAGCGTTGCTGCGAGTGCAGCTGCGGGACTTCCTTGGGTCAATATTACCAGAGATAGTTCAGCGTCGACGTGTGCAGCCGTAGGTGCGAATTACCGCCTCATCTCCAATACACAGTGGCAAACGGTGGCGCGAAATGCCGAGAGCGTGGCTGCCAACTGGAGCGGAAACGCGGTGGGCAGCGGGGTGATTGCGCGCGGGCATTCGGACAACTCACCGGCAAACATTCTCGAAAACTCAACGGACAATGATCCCTACTTTGGAACGGGAAATTCAGGTGCCGCGTGGAACACGCTCGGAGTTACACCAGCTGCAGGAACGGAACAAAAACGCACCCAAACCCCCAGCAACGGCGACGTGGTGTGGGACTTTGGTGGCAATGTTTACCAATGGGTGAGCGACAACTACGCTGATCTTGGGGTGAACCTGACAATTCCAACTGGTACGGACGAGTTCAGTAACACTTCGAATTTTCCAACCGCATTGCCTGCAATAAACCGCCTACTTTTTGCACCTCTCGGTTTATACAATTCGGCTCAAAACATAGGCACTGTATATGGGTACACCGGCTTGGTGACCCGTGGTTTGAGCTTTAGCACTGGCACGAACGCTGGTTTGTTTGCGGCAAGCCTTGGCGGGAGTTCAGGCGGCTACAATTCAGACATTGGTTTCCGCTGCGTTTTCCTGCCCTAATTACCCTGACAGGAAACAAATCACTTCTGCGGGGTGGCCGTCACCAACACCAGAGGTTCTTGGTTCTTGCGCTCTTCCATTTCTTTCCTAAATGTCTCTTCAGACTTAAAGGTAAATTCATGCGCAAGATAGCGACTAATACCAAGCGGAGGCGGAAGAAATCGCACGCCACGCAGAGCCACTTCAATGCAACTTAGGAAGGTATTCTCATTGATTTGGGCATCGACGATTTCGTGACTGATTTTTTCACCATTCTCTGCAACCTGAAAAACATATGTCACCTTACCTTCAAATTTTGAAATATCTTTGTTCTGTGTTGAAGATGTGGTTGCCTTTGCCCCTTCCTCAATTCCATTGCGTTTGAGAAGTTCCTTGTAACAAGTGGACAAAGCCTCGCGCCGCTGCGGGGTCATAATCCTATCACCAAAGCCACTTCGGCGGTATGCAAGTTCAGTTTTATTGTCTGGGGCGGGAGCCATCAAAACAACGCTTGAATTTTGAGTGGCAGATGACCTTTCAGATTTGAACAAAAGTGAACCAAAGGTCATACCGACACCAATCAGACCAAAACTTCCAAGGATCAAACTCGCTTTTGAGATATCCACAGTGTCCTCCTGCTTGCATCTCCTTGAAGTATAAATCGTTCGAAAAGAAGACCAATGCCTAAATGTTGGCATCTCATGGGCGGTTCGGAAAGCTTCAGTAAATAGTTGTTACTGTTTGACTGCAGTGCCGAGCGCCGCCTGCAGGTCGAAAATTAAATCATCCACATCTTCGAGACCGATACTATAACGGACGAGTTGTTCGTCGATTGACAATCGCTCTTTCTCGCTCTCAGACATCCAGCGGTTGGTCGTCCACCACGGAATACAAGCAGTTGTTTCGGTGCCGCCCAGACTCGGCACATCGCTGACCAAACGCAAAGAACGCATCAATTTTGGAACATCTACCTGAGGTGCAAAGCGAACAGTGACCATTCCACCGAAGTCAGAAAAAGCGTTCGATCCTTCGAGCGGCATGAGGGAGCCATGAAAGACCTGAGCGACGCCGTTGAGCTCGCGCACGCGAGCTGCAAACGCACGGCCATTTTCGTTGTGAGCGCGCATACGCACACTGAGCGTGCGTAATCCTTTTGCTAGCTGCATGCATCCGGCTGCCGATAGAAAACCGCCAACATACATTGCTGTGGTCGCCAACGACTCGGAAAATTCTTTTGAACAGGCCACCACACCACAGACAAGATCCGAATGACCGTTCATATATTTGGTGGCACTTTCAACCACCACATCGACGCCGAGTGTCAAAGGCTTGCAGTTTACGGGACTGGCAAAGGTATTGTCGCACACCAGCAACGCACCACTTTTGCGTTTTACTTCCAGAGCCCATTCAAAGTTTTGGGGAATGCAAAATGGATTCGAAATACTCTCGAAAAACAACACACGCGTCTGAGGACGCAGATGTGCGGGCCAGTCCTTTAATGGTGCAAAGGTAGATTCAATTCCACAGCGCGCAAGGATTTTCTGAGCCAAACCTTGAGATGCACCATAACAATTTTCTTGGATAAGAATGTGGTCACCCGGCTTTAATGCAGTGGTTAAAACAGCATGAGTGGCGGCCATACCTGAAGAAAAAACCTGAGCATCATCGGCCCTGTGAAGAGCGGCAATGAGGGAACAGACCTCTTTGTGATTTATCGTATTGGATAGCCCTGCATACACTATGGTTTATCCATCAAAAATTATGAGTTTATTGAATGCGAATCTCCAAGCTTTTTTTGCCATCTATGAAAATTCCACGGTGACTGCCGCGGCAAAGCAGCTCGCAATTGGTCAGACGGCCATCACGCAACGCATTCGCGCGTTGGAGTCAGAGCTTGGCGTAAACCTCTTTATTCGCAGCCGAAAAGGGATGGCTCTCACTTCCGAAGGGCATTCGCTACTGAAATACTGCCTCAGGGCGCGAGAACTTGAAGGAGAAACCCTGAGCGAGTTGAGGTCTGGGGGCTCACGGGCCGAGGTTGACATCACCATCGACATCTTCAGCGATTCCAGTCAGAATTCTTTTGAAGATATTCATCTCCCAGCGCAGGCGGCAAGCGTCGCACACCGCATTGCCTTTGGACCGAACGCAGGTCAACCCATAAGACGTTTGAAAACACAAACGTCACTTTGGCCATCCGAACAGAACTTCAAATCCACCAGCACTGCCTGTGTTTCTGCGGGTGGATATTCAGTTCATGCAGAAACTGCCATCAAGGCGCATGAACGCGAAAGACTCGAAAAACTCGTGCGTTACATGGCTCGCCCTGCCATCTCGGATGAACGGGTCATCATCGAAGGGCCGCAATCTATTCGCGTCAAACTGAAGTCTCGCTGGACGGATGGCAGTGCGCTGCGAAACCGAGCAACCGAAAGGAGGCAAGGTGTAGCTGCAGAAACGATGAGGGTTGTCCCCTCGAAGTCGGCAATCAGATGCGGGCTTCAAACCACTGCAAGCGGCTGCAGTCAAAAGCTGTGGTCGTGAGCGTTGCAGAAAAGGCACAGTGAATGTGTCAGGTGAGAAAGGAAGAGACGAACGCAAGTGAACCATCGAAGACGTGTCGTGAGCCTGCTTGACGTCAAAACCAGAGATTGCCGTTGCTCTGGGATAAATCCACCGGGTATCTGGTTTCTGGGTGGATGGCGTCCGGCATTGAGATGGCGTGAATTCCTTTTAGGCGTTTTTGCGGAATCGCAGGAACCTGTGATGTTAATTGAAAGGGAAAAGTTACAAGAGCATCAACTCGAGGACGAAAGTACCAAAGTAACACACAGGGGCGGAGCACTCTGTAGTAGTGATGAAGTCGCCGTAATAGCGATGGAGCAAAGAGGGTGCGTTGTTCAGGTTTGCACATCTATCAACTGTGAAAACAGGAGGAGTCTGTGAGCAAACCAAAGTGTTTTGCAATTACCAAACAAAGTGTTTGGGATGCGTGGCTCCAAGTGCGACGCAACAAAGGTGGCGCAGGCGTTGATGGGATGACCATCGAAAAATATGAACTTAACCTGAAAGACAACCTCTACAAACTGTGGAACCGGATGTCATCAGGCTCATATTTTCCAAAGCCCGTGCGCACTGTGCATATTCCAAAAGGCAATGGAGAAAGTCGACCTCTCGGCATTCCAACCATCGATGACCGAATTGCACAGGCCGTATTTGTAGCGCTCTTGGAACCTGTTCTTGAACCGAAATTCTCGGACAATTCTTTTGGATTTCGTCCCGGACGTTCGGCACATGATGCTGTCAAAAGAGCTCAAGTCAATTGCAGGTCAAATGGCTACGTCATTGACCTCGATATCGAAAAGTTCTTCGACAATGTTGATCACAAGCTACTGCTGTTGGCAGTGGAGAAACATGCAACCGAACCTTGGATGTTGTTGTACGTGAAACGTTGGCTTGAATCACCGTCTCAAAACGAAGATGGTTCAATTTCAGCGCGCCATCGTGGCACGCCACAAGGTGGAGTCGCAAGTCCTCTTCTGGCGAATCTTTTTCTTCATTACGTCTTTGATGTTTGGATGGAAAAGAACTTTTCGACGCTTTCGTTTGAAAGATATGTGGACGACATTATCGTTCATTGTAAATCGAAAAAGCAGGCAGAGTTTGTTCAAAGCATGATTAAAAAGCGTCTTGAAAAATGTGGGTTGCGGATGCATCCGACAAAGACAAAAATCGTTTTTTGCAAAAGTCAGTGGATATGGGAGGACACGGGTTGTGTGAAGTTTGATTTTCTGGGCTTTACATTTCAACCACGCAGCTGTTTAAGTAAACAAGGAATTGCGACAGCATTTTGCGCTGCCATCAGCCTTCGTGCACAAAAACGGATTCGTCGTGAGTGTAAATCTTGGACGCTTCACAAACGTGTGTATGCTTCGCTCGCTAACATCACTAAAATGATTAATCCGATCATTCGAGGGTGGTACAATTACTATTCCAAATTTTATCGGAGTCTTTGTTTGAAAACTCTCGCTTCTGTTGATCACCATTTATTGAAATGGCTCAGACAAAAGTACCTGCGTTATTCGCGACACAAAGCAAGAGCAAGAAACGCACTTGCGGAAATCCGCAAGAAAAATCCCAGACTCTTTGCTCACTGGGAGGTTGCTAAATTTGCAAACACTGAACAATAGAAGCGGAGTGAGTCGAGAGGCTCCCGCTCCGTTTTGCGAGGGGCTTGGGGTGCAATTCCCCAGGTCTACTCTCCCGGAATCACTTCTCTTTACACCCAGCGAATTTTTGGAACGACTTGTCGCGCTCATTCCTGCACCAAAATTCCACACCACACGCTATTATGGAGTTCTTGCAAGCCGCTCACCGCACCGGAGGTATTTACCAGACAAACGAAAACGCATCTCCTGGGCACAGCTTCTCAAACGCACTTTAAAAATCGACGTGCTCAAATGCGACAAGTGCGGCAGACGCATGAAACTCGTGGGCGTTGTGTTTGACCAACCCACCATCACAACAACGCTGCGCGCATTGGGTCTCCCCGTGCGGGCGCCTCCCATTGCACCAGCCCGCTCCCGGCAGTTGCTTGATTGCGACAATAGCAACGACTGGGCGGGAGCAGATGTCGACTACGGCTGGCCGGACTAACGAAGGCCCCTTCCACATCCGAAAAAACTCAAAACACCCCCGCTTGGTTCAATTATCCAAACCGACCGAGGACGGCGGGTGTTTGCCGTTTTTGACCCATGTATCTCGGGATAGGTGGAGATTTGGGCAGGTTGCACTGAGAAAAGGCAAAGCTAGGGAAAAGTACGGACACCGCCAGACGCAAAGGTGGATTTTACGGGAGGGTTCGATGCGCAAAGAGCTTACTTTCGCCTATACACACTTCTGTCGTTTGGACACCGATACGAACAGCTTCGCAGGAATGATATCGAGCTTTTCAGTGATTTCTTCGCCAATGCGAACAAGGGTTGTGCCGTCGTGAGGGCAGATTTTTTTATCTTCCGGAAGGTCGATGATTTTTTCGACCCGAGGAAGGTCAGCAGGAAGGGGCTTGCGGCCACCTATTTTTCGAGTGTGAGGTTTAACTTCTGTTTCTTCTTTCTTCTCTTCAACTGCCTCTTCTACTTCCGAATGAAGCGCTTCGATTTCAACTTCGTTGAAGAGACTTCCCGCAGGAACAATCAATTCTCCTGGAAGAACGCGCTCTGACGAACGTCCAAACGCCAAGCGTCTGAGAGCATTGTTCAGCTCGGTCAAACGCACCACCTCGTTGTGAT
>JBEDKY010000273.1:0-5028 GCA_041171905.1 Pseudomonadota bacterium | reverse complement strand
ATCAAACCTGTCAGTGAGTTCGGCTCAAAGCGGCTTGTTCGCGCAGCGATCCGTTACGCAATTGAAAACAAGCGCAAGAGCGTGACGCTGGTGCACAAAGGCAACATCATGAAGTTCACCGAAGGTGCATTTCGTGACTGGGGCTATGCAGTGGCCAAAGAAGAGTTCCGAGATTTTTGTGTGACCTGGGATGAGTGTCAGGGCCAGGTTCCCGCAGGTAAAATTCTCATCAAGGATGCCATCGCTGACAATATGTTCCAGCAGGCACTTCTTCGCCCCGATGAATATGACGTTCTCGCTACAACAAACCTCAACGGTGATTATTTGTCGGACGCACTTGCCGCACAGGTCGGCGGTCTGGGTATTGCACCGGGCGCAAATATCGGCGACGGATTTGCGGTGTTTGAAGCGACCCATGGCACGGCGCCAAAGTATGCCGGTCAGGACAAGGTCAATCCCGGAAGCGTCATCTTGAGCGGTGTGATGATGTTTGAATATCTCGGTTGGAAGGAAGTTTGCCAGCTCATCGAAAAGGCTTTCGAGGCGACGCTTAAAGATAAAGTCGTCACCTATGACTTTGCCCGTCAGCTCGCCGGAGCGCGCGAGGTGAAGTGCAGCGAGTTCGCCAAGGCGATTTGCGAACACATGTGAGCCGGTCCTCTGAGAACATGAAAAAGGCGTGACTGCGGTTTGCAGTCACGCCTTTTTATTTTGCCTGTTCGCTCACGGCTTACGAAAACTGTGGCTTGCCGTCCTGTGAGTAAAGCTTGATGAGGCTCGACCACTTGTACTGCGAGCCGACTTTCTGAACGACCTGACAGATGGCCGCATCCGCTTCCGTCCCATGTTTGACGGGCGCATCAAAAACGTATCGCGCGCAAAGCCAGCCAACGTCGAGAATTGTCTTTTCGAGTTCAGAGCCCTTCAGCTTTGTACCGCGGCTCGAGATGTGGGCGAGCTTGAGAGTGCCAATCTGTGCAGGAAGTCCGGCGCTGAATGGCGCCTCAACAAAGATGTCTACGCCAGAAATCATTCGTGTGTCGTTGGTCATTTTATCTTCCTTATTTCTTCAGTGCCGCAATGATGGCGTCGGCGAATTGCATAGTGCTTGCCGAACCCTTGAGGTCGCGCGTGAGTGATTTTCCTTCAGCAAGGACAGTGTGAAGTGCCTTTTCAATGCGCTCTGCCATAGACAGCTCACCCATGTGTTGCAACATCATCACCGCGGAGAGCAGCAAAGCTGTCGGATTTGCCTTGCCCTGACCGGCGATGTCGGGTGCCGATCCGTGCACAGCTTCAAACACCGCGCCGTTGTTGCCGATGTTCGCGCCCGGTGCGACTCCCAGACCACCCACCAGTCCTGCACAGAGGTCAGAGACAATGTCTCCGTAGAGATTGGGCAGCACCAAAACATCAAATTCCTCAGGGCGGGTCACCAGCTGCATGCACAGGTTATCCACAATGATGCTGTCGAATTTCAGGTCGGTAAATTCTTGAGCGACTTTTTCGTGAGCGCGCAAAAATAATCCATCTGAAAGCTTGTGGATGTTGGCCTTGTGAACACACGTGACGCGTTTGCGCTTGAGTTTGCGGGCCATCTCGAAAGCGTAGCGGGCGACACGCTCGCTCCCTTCCCAAGTGATGATCTTAAGGCATTGCGCAACATTCGGCGCGACCATGTGTTCAACACCGGCATATGTGTCTTCTGTGTTTTCACGCACGATGATCATGTCGATGTTGTCGAATTTTGTTTTGTAGCCGGGCAGACTTTTTGCGGGTCGCACGTTTGCGTAAAGGTCGAGGCGCTTGCGCAGGGTGACGTTTGCGCTCTGATGTCCGCCGCCTGTCGGGGTTGTGGTTGGCCCCTTGAGGGCTACTTTGTGACGCGCGATCGAGTCGATGGTTGCGTCGGGCATGACTCCCCGTCCGGCCAAAGCACAGACTTCACCACCCTCCTGATGGTCCCAATTCACCTGCAATCCGGCTGCGTCCAGGATTTTAGTCACAGCATCACTGATTTCAGGGCCTATGCCGTCCCCCGGGATCAGGGTTAATGTTTTCTTTGTGCTCATATTGGTCTGCTCCTTCCAAGCAAAAAATCGCCGTTCGCGGGCCTTAAATCACCTCTGCTTGTGCTTTGGCAAGGGAGGCCCAGTCACCGTCTCCCCATCCGTATCCAAGACATTTAAGCAGGCCGACGTACAAGCTAAAATCCTCAATGTCCTGAGCGTTTTCAACGGCACTGTCTGGTTCTACGACGGTGAGGAACAATTTCAGGCCTGCATCCGTCAAAAGGGCGGCGATTAAAAGTGGCAGATGGCCGAGCGTGCTCCTGCCAAAAACACTGCGTTCAGCCTGGCGCAGCTCGTCCAACGATTCATGTCCGCGCTGTGTGACGTCTGCAAACGAACCATGTGGCTTTTTATGAAGGCACAGATCGGGGTGTTCGAGGCTGTGGAAGAAGTCACAGATCTGCGGCCGGATGTGAAAAACCCCGCAATGTCCGCCGAGGGCGCCTGACTCTGGGGTGGATACGAACAGCGGGCACGGAAGTTTTTCGCGAAGAAACAGACGTTGCTGTTCGTCGGTCATAGGCAGAGAATTTTCCCGTACCGCACGTTCGAGATAACGGCGGGCATAGGGCATGAACCGCGAATGCAGCTCTGTGACGGTTTGTCCCTCGGCAAGCAATCGGGCGAGCAGCACAAAAGCCTCGCCCGCAGTTGCCGGAATGATTGGGAAATGACAGCAGGCTCCGCAGCCCTTTTTGCAGGTGATGCGCGGGCTTTCCGGATGCGCCTCATGCGCCGCCAACAGCTGATCGCGATCCTTCGACCAGCGCGAATAGACGTCGTCAACAACAGGTAGTAAACGTTCAAGTGCCTCAGCAAAATTCAACACCATTTTCTACTCGGGGACCCCTCATGCGTTGGAATTCGACCTGCCGCCTGCCCATCGAGGTCCAATTTGAGGACATAGATGGAGGTGGAGTTGTTCACCATCCCAACTATCTCAAATATCTTGAGCGGGCACGATGCCATGCTATGCGCGAAATTGGCGTTCCATTTGAACAGTGCCTGCAGGACGGAATTGCCTTTGTTGTCGCCGAAATTCATGGAAAGTACCTTTCTCCTTTGCAGTTTGGTGCGAGAATGTGTGTTGAAACGCGGCTTGTCGCAGTCCGCAAAAGTAGCCTGAAAGTGATTCAGAAGATCGTCAGTGCAGAGAGGCAACCAATCCTCGACGAAGCCACTGAGTCCTTTCTCAAGGGTGATCGTCAGACACATTTTATCGCTCAACTGCGTCTTGTTGCCGTTGACCTGAAAAGCGGCAAACCAATTCCACTTCCAGAATCGCTCCGCCTTGCCGGTGGCGTGCCGGATTCGCTGCAGATGGCTGTTCATCCAGAATGGACCGACGTCCGCATTGTTCCGTCGGGCGAGAATTGACCTTCAGGCGGGGCTGTACGGGAGCGACTCACCAATGAGCAACACGACGCGTGTTATCGGACTGGCCAGTGCATTGCTTTTTGCGTTGTCATTGTTTGTTCTGGGAACATGGATTGAAACGCGAATCTTTGACGGACTGACTGCCATCCTGCAGAACCAGTCGTTTCTTTCCGTAATCCTGTTTTTTAGTGTCGTAAACCTCAACGCGCTGCTCGCATTCGTTTTGATTTTTTTGAGTTTTCGAAATGCGGTCAAGTTGGTAGTTGAACGGCAAAGGGCCATTTTCGGCAGTTCGCTGCGCATGCGACTTGTCACACTTTTCCTGTTTTTTTCTTTAGTTCCTACACTCATTTTGCTTTACATCTCGACCAAATTCGTTAATGCCCACTTTGAGCGGTGGTTGCCGCCGAGTGTTGAGCAGACCTCGACAGCAAGTTTGAAAAGTGAGGCTGAATACCGGGAAAAGCTTCTCTCAATACTCGCCAACTCGAGTCATTCGCCTGCACAGAAACAGCTGGTGGACTTCGTGATTCCTATTGACGAGGCGCGCAGGTCGTCTCTCTACCTGAGCGACAGATACAAAGACTTTCTGCCAGAAATTCAATCCGTGATTTTTAAAAATCGCTCTGAATTGAGTGCCGATCCAAAATGGCTGCCACTCAACAAAACCCGATTTGTCGCCGTCGCACGCAGTGGCGACAAGTATGTCGGGATTGTCGCGCCGCCGACGATTTACACCCAGTGGCAATTTCTGACTCTCGAGGTATCGCAGGCACAGCCAGGCATCGAGTTGCTCCGGCTCAGTTATTACATATTGCTCGGTGCCATCACGGTGCTGCTCATCTTTTCCGCCCTCTGGCTTGGAGTCACCATCGCGCGCGAATTGACGGGGCCTTTGCAGTCTTTGGCACTGGCAACTGAATCGGTTGCTGCCGGAAATTACGAGGTGAAAATTGATGACGTAGTCTCGGACGATGAGCTCGGTCAGCTTGCTCGGAGTTTCCGTTCGATGGTGTTCGACCTGCGTGATGCCAATCAACGTGCCCGCGCATCCTCTCATGAATTGGAGGTCAAGGCTGCTCTGCTCAGCGAGAAGACTGAATATTATGCTTCGGTACTGCAGGAGGTTCAGGCTTGCGTTCTTGCCGTCGATGACCAGCTCCGTCTTGAAGCCTGTAACCCAGCCACAGAACGGTTGTTCCTGATGGAAGAACGCAGCGCGCAGGGTCGCCCGCTCGGTGATCTTCTTCCGCGCGATTTTTATCTGAACTGGCTGAGGCCTTTATTGCTGCTTCCGCTTATCGACGGCATCGAGCGCCGAGTCGTCAGTGAGTTTTCCGGAAGAATTTTTGCAAGGGATTGCCAGTTGGTTGTCACGGCGCACGCGCTGGTCAAACCCAACAAGCAGAAAGCCTTTCTCGTCATCATCGAGGATGTGACCGACATTGCGCGCGCGCAGCGACTTGCCGCATGGCGTGAAGTGGCGCGCAAAGTCGCTCATGAAATCAAGAATCCGCTGACGCCGATCTTGCTTGGGGCACAAAGGCTGGAAAGAAGAATTCTCGGCAAGGTGCAGGGA
>JBEDKY010000272.1:0-9022 GCA_041171905.1 Pseudomonadota bacterium | reverse complement strand
CCCGCCGCGGCTGTTCGACCATATCGCACACCATCCAATCCACCGGACGCGGTGGAGAAAATTTGAAACCATCAACTCGCAAATGCTCAACAAGTCCGCTCTCCATCAAGCGCTCGTCCATCGCACCGTTGTCGACCGCCATGGTACGCACTCCGCGTTTGACAAACTGGTAGGTCCAACCGCCCGGACAAGCACCCAAATCAACCGCACGGCGCGCCGGCGATAGGGCGGAGGCACGCTCGTCCTCGGACATAAAAGTCAAAAAGGCTTCCTCAAGTTTGAGCGTCGATCGGCTCGGCGCATCGGAAGGAAAACGGAGTCTCGCAATTCCGCGCGGCCATGCACTGTTCTGAGCGCTCTCGGAAATTCCCACGTATACAGTCGAATAATCAGTAAAAAAGACGTGCAGGCAGCGGCCACCGGCGGCCGCATCCGAAGTTCCTTCCCAAAGCGCAGAACCTAAACCGTTTTTTGCAAGTGCACGCGCCATTGGCTTGGAGAAGGATTTGCAAAAAGCAGACAATTCACGACCAGACTCAGCATCCGGCGAGTCGGCAATCATTCTTGAGAACTTCAGCAAGGGCTTTGCCCACGCTGACATTGATTCGATGATGGGTGTCACTCGATCATCTTCGGGAACCTGCAGATTTCCCTGCGGCAAACAAAAAATACTGCGGGCAAAAACCAGATTCGTCCAAGTAAAAAGCGCAAAGACTCTTTCACCGACAGGCTCATGAAAGTGAAAAACACAGAAGCCGCTGTCCGGTTTGGTTTGCGGATAGCCGCTCAAACCCGCCAGCTGGGCACAATCGCTCAACTCAGCCGCGCATTCCTTCTCAAATCCCGACCGACAGGTCGCCAAAACTCCGCGCAGCATCAGGTTGCCTCCATGGGACGTGTCAAAATTCTGACGGTTCGGTCCCAAAAGTTATAAAATTCTCACCAGTTGCGCCCCCTCGGTGCGGCAAAATCTGCCGTTCTGCGGCAAAGTGGAAGTGCGAATGATTTCGCAATGAAAGCCACCTTTACCCGAGGAGTCAGCCATGGCCCCAGCCCCCAAAGCTAAACGTGCAGGTGCAGCCGCAAAATCAGCAGGCCGAACCGGCAAAGCAATTGCCCACGGTCTGAAAATCAAACCGGCCGAGGCGCCCAAAACATCACGAATTATCGCCATCTGCAATCAAAAAGGCGGGTGCGGTAAAACCACGTCGGTCATCAACATCGCCGCGGTACTTGCGGCCATGAACCAGCGGGTCTTGGTGATTGACCTCGATTCCCAGTGCAACGCGACACAGGGCCTCGGGCTGGACCTCAACGACATCGAGGAAACGATTTGCGACGTGCTGCTCGAACCCAAGAACCACACACTTGCAGATGTGATTTTGGAATCCCCTTATGCCAATCTGCACGTTGCCCCTGGTTCGATCGAACTGTCCGAATTCGAAAGCCGCGCAGCCAGTGAGATCGGTCGGGAGAACCGCCTCAAGAAGGCCATTGCCCTGGTGCGGCCGCACTACGACTACGTTCTGATTGACACCCCTCCCTCGCTGGGACTGCTGTCCGTCAATGCCCTCAACGCAGCCGGTGAGGTGCAAATTGCAATGCAGTCTCATCCATTCGCTCTCGATGGATTGCATCTGTTGCTCGAAACCATCGAACTGGTTCAGCAGGAGCTCAACCCAGACCTCAAAATTTCAGGCGTGATCGTCACGATGTTTGACCCGCGCACAAAGATTTCACGTGAGATCGTCGACGAAGTCTGTGCAATTCCGAGTCTGCGCGGCCGTGTCCACAAAACTGTTGTCAGACAAAACGTGAAACTCACCGAGGCTACACGATTGCGCAAGCCGGTGATGTACTATGATGCACAATGCACAGGCAGCGACGATTATCTGCAGCTCTCTCGTGAAATCACCGCACAATGCAAGGCACCCGCAGTTGCATCAGCAGCACGCGGAAAGGCACCCGCACCTCAATCGAAAAAGACAACAACCAAAACTTCACGAGCCTGAGGAGACTTTTAAAGATGAACAAGCCAAAGAAACCTTTGCGTGGACTTTTTGCCAGTACGGAAGCTCCGGTCAGCACCCCATCGCGGCCCAAGACACCTGTTCCAACGCCGCGCAAAGACCAACCATCCCGACCCATGCCACCCAAACCAAAACTGCCGCCTGAACGTCTGGCTCCGCCTCCAAGACCCAAACAGGTTCCACCGATGATGATTATGGAAGAGGCGCCGGTGACAACCATAGAAGAGGCACCGGTGACAATCATGGAAGAATTAGCAGTGACCGTTATGGAGGAAGCGCCGAGCGACAGGATCATGCAGGTTCAGTACAATTTCGAATCCATGCGGCCAGCCCGTGACACATGGCAGGAGCAGGATTACGCGCAGTTCCTGCGCCGCCTCGACGCCATTCAGACCGAGGCTTTCATCCTCAAAGGCAAGCTCCTCGCCGAAGCCAAGAACCGTTTTTATGAGACCAACAAATTGGGTTGGGCGGAGTTCTGCGACACAACCCTCGATATGAACTACACAACAGCCAACCAATACATTCGAGTGGCGACCGAATTTGATGTGACGTCACATCAAAGGACAGATTTTGGCTTTGAACACTTCAAAGCGCTTCTTCCTCTGCCGGCGGAAGCGCGGATGGAGTTTCTAAATTCTCCATCTCCCATGAGCGTCAAGACGATTCGCTCGCGGGTCAAGGAAATCATTTCGACTCAGCTGGTCGGTGAGGGTGCTGCTAATTCAGTCAGTGCATCTCGGCGCTCCAGCCGGCTGCTCAAGATGCTCGAGCTCCTAAAGCAAGAAGTCATCAGCCACGGGGAATCTTTCGAAAGCCTCAATCAGAACCAGCGCTGGCAGCTCGCTGCGGCCTGCCAGAATATTGCGGGGCACCTGAACCATCTGGCACAGACACTCAACTCGGACCCGACGATGGTGATGCCACTGCGCAGCTCATCGGCGCGTGCAGGAGCATTTGCAACTGCCGACGGCGCAGCTACCATGCAGGAGATGATTTCAATCCCTGAACCAGCGGGGAGTTCACACTAAGACAAGGGATCTTCCGATGAACCAGCGCGCTCAGACTTTTCTTCATCGGGTCGCTGGCAGCATAGGTACGGGATGGCAAGGACTGTGTGCCTTGCCTTTTCTTTTGCCCGTTCTGATGTCTGCACAAACCCGCGCACAAACACCTGCACAAACACCCGGACAAAACGCCAGCGAACAGGTGACCTGCCGTTCGGTGCCGCTCAACACGAGCGTAAAAAACGCCAGCAGCGAAAGTCACGCGGAGCTTGCCAAAGTTCTCGAAGAATTCGAACGCGCGTTCTTCCGGGCTGACGCCGAACTTTTCTCGAGCCTCGTGAGTCCGGCGCTGCTCAAGAAGAAGGAGGAGGCTGTTAAAATCTTTGAGGGAACATTGCTTGAATTTGACCTGCGCAGGGCAAAACTCCAACGCAATTGGATGTGGGAACTCAATCTCGGCACCAGTGCAGAACCCGGAAGACTCGTTCAATGCGGGGATACGGGCATTCAACCTGTCTACGGACCGCTCCACCAGTTCGCTGTTCAGTATTCCGCTTTCACAGGCTCGCACCAAACAAAACTACTGGCTCTGTTTGCCAAAACACCTGTCGGCCAGAGTGGCGGCAAGAATCCGCCCGGTCTTGTTCATCTTCAAGTTCAACGCTGGACTTACGATGGAAGAACTCCCGACAGACTCATGAACGATGCTCGAAAGAGCGCAAGCCGGGGTGAGATTGTCATCGGAACGTTACTGGCAGAGGCTTCTGCACGCGTCATGGAAATCAATCCCTACGTCATTCCGCCCCAGCTGCGCACGGCAAGGGATTTGGCCGCGCAGCTCGGACAGGATTTTGATAGCTTGCAGAGCAAATTTCTCGCAGGCGGCAAAACGATCGTTGATTGGAAGCCGGAAAAATTGGTGCCTGTCTTTCGTGATGGTTCGCTTGCAGTGGGGCTGAAAGTCCGCATGCAGCGTGAGTTCGCACTCAACGACCAAACATCCCGCTGCCATGAACTTGGCAAAAGTCTATTCATCAAAGAAAGCGCATGGCGTGAGTATTTCTCAGGCGTCGAATGCATGCCCTACCCATCAGCCGATGACCTCAACCAACCTCCACGCGGCGGAAGCCAATTTTTTCCGTGGAGCAAACTGGACAGTAAATCTCATTGAAATCCGGTTGTCGCGATCCCCTGATAACCTTCTTCCTCGCGGCGGGCAGTTGAGAATGCCCCATCGGCGAGAATTTTCATGTCACGGGGAGCACGCGGATGATCCATCACAAACATAAATTCACGTCTGGCATCGGCAAATTTCCTCAGGCCATAGTGATAAACAAGTCCAAGATTGTAGCGGGCCAAAAAATCGCTCGGGTCGCGCGCAATGATTTTTTTGTAGACTTCCACTGAACGTGAATGCTTGCGGGCCATGTGGGCCGACTCAGCAACCATGTGCATGAAGCGCGAATTCTTGGGCTCCGCAGATTCAGCCTGCGTAAACATTTCGAGTGCCTCGATAAATGAGCCATGCCGCATGGCAATGAGTCCCAGGTTGGCTTTTGCAATCGCGGAGACGGACGGGGAACTGGACGCTTCAGTCAAAAGGCGCTTGGCTGCGAGGGTGTCACCCAACATGAACGATGCAATTCCCAGAAGCAGCTGGTCATCACCGGTCAGATTTCTCCTCGCACGTTTTGATTTTGCGAGACTCACAAATCCCTGAACCTGTTCGGGACGGCCCTCAACAATCGCCTCGACGGCAAGAACGCGAAGTGAATCCGCATCGGCCGCGCTCTGCTGCGATAACTTGAGCCGCGCATTTTCGGCTCGTTTATTGAGTGCGCGCAACTGCTGCGGGGGAAGATAAAAATCTTTTCTGACAATGTTTTGCAAACTGCCCTCGCCAGCAGACTCGTCAACCGACCGCAGGGTGGCATCAAGTTCGTCCCGTTCTCTGTTGTATGAAGCGGCGAGGAATGCGCCGTCCTGGAGGTCGCTCCGCTCGGGCTGAGTTGAGGTGCAGGCTCCCACCACAAAAAACAAGCCAAGGTATTTCAACATGCCCATATCGTGCTCCCAAAAAAAGCGTCCGGTTGCGGCCGGATCTTTCCAAGCGAGACAAAGCAAGCGACATGCCACCTAAATACTCATAAAAATTCGGGTGTTGTTCAGTTGAAATGAAAAAAAAGTCTACAAACTAACGCAACTTGACCAATATTTGGACACTTTTATGAACCCGCTTATTGTGCCGTTGAGTAGGGCGAATTCTTCAGGTATGCGCGCAAAGTCGGACTATCAAGAGGAGAGACTCACATGGCCTTCAAGAATCACCGCTTCAGCAGACTCGAACTCTTGGTGGGCCGCGAAGGCCTCAATCGCTACCGCGGAAAGCACGTCGTCATTTTTGGTGTCGGCGGAGTCGGAAGTTTCGTGGCCGAGGGACTCGCACGTGCGGCGGTGGGTAAAATCACGCTCGTCGATCACGACGAAGTGTGCGTGACCAACGTCAATCGTCAGTTACATGCATTCACGGACACAGTTGGCGAGAAAAAAGTTGATCTGATGGCAGAGCGGCTCCGCCGCATCAATCCTCTGCTCGAAGTCTTTCCAATTGCCGAGCACCACCACCCAGAAAAAGGTCATGCCCTGCTCGATGAAGCTGCGCGTCTTGCTGGTCAGCCCGTCGACCTCGTCATGGACTGCATCGACACACTCGCGCCGAAGGTCGATCTCCTCGAACGCTGCGTTAAGGCAAAGATCCCCGTAATCAGTTCGATGGGCGCAGCCAGCCGGCTGGATCCCTCTCAGATTCGAATTTCGGACATCTCGGAAACAAAGGTCGACCCATTTGCAAAACAGGTCCGTACAAAGCTCCGCGAGCGGGGCATCAATGAAGGCATTCCCACCGTCTTCAGCACTGAAATGCCGATTGATCCCGAACAAGCCGTTCCCGGAACAGAATGGCACTGCATATGTCCCACCATCGAAAAACAATTCGGAGCATGTCAACACAAACGCGTGATGCTTGGAACCATCTCGTACATGCCGGCCATGTTCGGGCTATGGATGGTCAGCGCTGCGACCAGGCAGTGGCTCGAAGGAGTAGACCTCACTCAACGAGACACCTTCGAACACACGCCAACTTTTGAAGAAATGCAGCGAGCCATGTCGCTCGCCGGCCAGCCTGCTCAACCAAGGAAGTAAAAAAACTGCATGACGAAACCGTGATGCAGTTCTGCGCCGGTTCTGCCAAGCGACGAATTTTAAAACCGCAGTGGACCTTCGCTGCGGGTGTGTCTGATCCTCGAGGCATCAAATTCGCGCGGACGAGCCTCGTTCACCGTAAGCGGACGACCCATAAACGATTTACCGTTGAGCTGTTGAGCAGCTCGAAAGGCTTCATCGTCGGAACCCATCTCGACAAAGGCGAATCCTTTGCTCCGGCCCGTTTCACGATCGATGACCACCCGTGCACTCATCACCGTACCGTGTTCACTAAAAACGCTGAACAAATCGTGATCCGTACTGCTGAAGGGAAGATTGCCCACATACAATTTGCGACCCATGTAAAAACCTCCTGCGGTCCCCAACGACACAATGAATCCACGAATCGACCGGCCTCCGCCGGATCGTTCGAAGTATCTGGAGATTGTCACACTGAGGCGCGCCTGTATGCTGCGAATTGGTATGAAGCAGAAAGTTTTTCTTGTAATTCTTACAGGTTAGTCAACAATCTCTTCGGTGAGCTTTTTGCGGATGTCCAAAACAAGAGGCTTAATCGAATCCGACAACTCACCTTCCGGAGCGTTTCGGACAGTTTCACCGATCGGTGCTTTGGGTGGGAGAGTGTCAGATAATTGACGCAATGACTTGGCGATGGCAATCGACCTGCGGATTGCGATGTGGAACGAATCGAGCTCGAAGGGTTTGCGCACAACGTCGACGACCACCACGTGAGGAAACTGATCGGCTTTGACGTCACCATGATCCTCACCTTCGGTCAGAACGACGGGAACCTGTCTCCAACTGGAGGCGATCTTCTTCAGGAAATCGGCGTTGCTCTTTTTTGCGGGAGCGGCGTCGGCAATGATCACTTGAATGGTCTTTTGCTTCAGATGAGCCAGCGCGTCTGCAACGCTTCTCGCCGCATGTACGTGCGAAAAATAGCGGTTGAGGTGAATTTTGACAAAGCGCAAAACCTCATCCGACTCATCAACAACGAGCACGTTGCTGTCCCTATCATAAACCTTGGTGGGCGGTCGGCTCATTGGGGGAATAGACTGAAAGCCACTGCTGCGTGGCCCTGGATCCATCGTGTTCTTGCGCTGAAACATCGTCATTCCCCTTGAGCGTTGCGAATCAGACGTTCCGCGTGAGGACGAAAAATATCTCCGGCAGGTGCTGCTGCCAAATAATCCAATCCGTCACGTCGGGCCGCACTTGCGTTGCCCTCAAGAAACGACACCTCGCCTGAAAGCAACAACCAGAGCCGTTCCGAGGGCCAGTGCGAGCGCGCACTCTTCAACACGCCACGCGCCGAAGCGCTGTCGCGTCGTCCGACAAGACACTTTCCCCAGTTATAGAATACAGCAACATCCCTAAATTCCTGCAGATACAAACGCTCCAGAAGTTCGCATCCCTGCGTCAAATTTCTCTCACTTAAAAATAACAAAGCAGATTCGATCTGGAGCGACGGCAAGTCAGGAAACTCGGAAAGAGCTCGTGTCATTGTGCTGCGTGCCTGATCCGCCTGACCGTCCAAGCGAAGACACTTCGCCTGCAAAGCAAAAAGTTCAGCACGGTGCTCAGCAGGCTCCCACTGCAAACCGATTCCAGCAAGGAGTGCACACAACCGAGCGCTTCCAGCATCAGACAAAAGGCCGGCAAACAACAAAGCATCCTGAGATGTCAGCTGCTGCGAGGAGAGAGTTTCATAAAGTAACAAAGCGTCGCGCAGATGACCGAGCCTGACAAATGCAACAGCACGAACCTGACCCAACGTACGGCACTTTTCGCTATTCAATTGACCTTCTGAAAGACAGACTTTCCAACCATGGGCTGATTCATCGATCAAATCCTGCCAGCGCTCCGACCTCAGCAACAAAACCATCGCCTGAGTCAATTGAGCCGTGTGATGCGCAATCACTGATGAGTTTTCAGTCGCCGCCGGAGAAACGGATTCTTTCTCTTTTTCACCTGTCGTCATCGCCGTCGGATTCGGCTCGAAAGACATCTGTTGCAGACGCTCAGAAAGGGACGGACGCAGTTCATAGGTCTTTGTCACTATCTGCGTTTTCGAACTTTCTGTCAGCGACGGATTTGCTTCCACGGCGGATTTTGTGCCCTGCGCCACGGGCGCTGAAACACAAGAATGCATCAGAAAGATGGCACCCGAAAAAATGAGCGACCTGAAAGTCATCATCTGCTGCTCCGTTGCTCTGAGGTTGCTCCGCCCGCGGCACCCAAGACATCAACCCGCCGTTCAACGAATCCGCTCAGCGGGATGCGCACTTCAGTCGAGCGATCGGCGCGCGAAAGACCCAGCGACACAACTTGATTTTTCAGCGTCGCCAATCGTGCATCCAAACGTCGCAAACGTGCTGGATCAGCTCCGCCCATTCGTTCGGCTGTCCGCTCCATCCGATCGGAATAAAGGGAGTAGGCCTTATTGATGACAATCAGACAGTCAGGTGAAAGATTGTATTTCTTGAAGACGCGGCAATTGCCGACAAGTTCACTCAATGTCTCGGCCAGTCTGCTCACGGCAGTCTCCAGACCGGCGACCTCTGCGACACGTGAAAACAACTCTCCTTCCTCAAGCAGACCGTTCTGCCAGTGCCTCGATGCGACTGCGAGAAAGCGGTGTGCGAGGATTTCCAATTTGCGATCAGAAACGAAAAGCTTGCCGCGGTTGAGTTCAAGCAATTTGAGAGCGCCAACCAATTGATTGCGGTAACCCGAAGGTGGCTTTCCACCGGCCATGGACGT
>JBEDKY010000271.1:0-5423 GCA_041171905.1 Pseudomonadota bacterium | reverse complement strand
CGATCGAAGAACCGACCGGTTGGGATTGCCAGACAACAGAATCACTCACGATCCGCTTAAAAACCGGACCATCTGCTGCGGCTCACAATGCTTGCACCGTGAGCGAAGACAACGTGAGTTTCGATCAATGCGATGGCGAGGACTACGCGGTTGGGGAAGCTGAAGAAATTGCGGACTGACAGGTAAACGTGGGATGATCGATCTTGACGGGGCAACTCCAATTCCGAACCTAGCCAGTGGAGGTCAACTATGAGGATGAGGACAGTCCTAGGTTGGCTAGTAATGTTAATAACAGGATGCTCGGGGGCGGTCGATGAGAAAGCAAAGGAGCTGTTGGATAGCCAAACGGGACTAGAAATGCCGAGAGCTGGCACGCTTACGCTTGAGCAAGTGCTCCAAACAGCAAATTGGGATCTCGAGGGCCAACCCCTTTCGAACGCCAAAGCAGCGACCGAAGAGACCTGTATAGCTTGGCAATTTAATCACATTGACAACTTCCGAGTAAATGAGCTTGGCGTTTTCATTTTAAAAAAGGGACTTGATGAAACCATAGAACTTTATTCCTCTGTACAAGACTGTTCGACTTTCCTTGGAACTCTTCAGCTTTATTTCGAGCAGAAAAACACCAGACAGCGATATTTAATTTCATCAATAGAAAGAAAGGCATCCGCGAATAGGATCCTTGATGGAAATTGGGTAAATTTTGACGATGAGAGCTGGAGCGTTAAGCACATCAAGAAAATTTCAAAGCAAAGTGTATTGTATATAACTGAGAGTGAAATAGAAATTGAACTCTCTGGAGAGGGACTTTCGAGTGCAAAAAAGATAAGAGTTGGAGACTCCTCTTGCAGTTCGTCATTGATCGGATGTTGGGCTGAATATCCAATACAAAACTTACTGACAGTTCGGCTACCAAAATTGAATACACAATATAACTTACGTCTCTGGCTTTTGCTTGAGAATGGTCAAACCACGAATCCAAAAGTAATTCCTATTTGGCATGATAATGTACCGCCCAATGGCGGAAAAATCGTGATTAAGGATTATCTTACGGGAAGCACGGAAATCACGAGGAATGCGGAAGTCTCACTAAACATCAGGATTGATAATCCTGAGTCTACATACATGTATATAACAAATGACGGAAGCTGCGATGGCGGTGGGGAATGGCGGAACGTCGTTACAGATACATTTTGGACACTTCGAACTCTGAACGGAAGGTCCTACGTATATGTGAAGTTCCGTGATTACGCACAAAATGAAACAGAGTGCCTCAGTGCATCTATACTCCATGACAGCATCCCACCAGTCGGCTCGGTCGCGATCAATTTCGGCGCTTCTGTTGCAAGCTCCACGTCCGCGACAATTTCTATTAGTTCTAGCGGCGCAGAAAAAATGAGAATTAGCAATGGCTCATATTGCTCAACCTCCGATTCGAGTTGGGAAACGGTCGGAACGCAAAAATCTTGGACGTTGGTTCCATACCAAGATTCTGCGTCAGTTTCTGTGAAATTCAAAGATAACGCTGGAAACGAAAGCACATGCCAATCTGCTACAATCACAACCCCTTATGTATATCTTCAACACAAGTGGCTTGAAGGTAGTTACCAACCTCGAATAAGCACCTATTGCTATCCTACAACCAGGGATTACCGGATTTTGAATTCAAAAACTGTTCAATATCCACCCTTCACAAACCTAGCTCTCATTTCGGTTCTAGGCTGTGCAGTCTCAAAGATAAGCAACACCGACTATGTTTGTGACCATACGGTCAGGAACCTGAATTGTGTTCAATCATCATGCTGGGGATGTTTATCGGCGTGTTCAGGCAGAGACTCAGGAAGTAGTACCTTTGAGTATCCTACAGGATGGCTGACATGCAACAAACCGAGCTCCGTTCCACGATAACTTTATTTTTCCTGAAGTCTGAAAATGTCATAACGGCAGGCTACATACAATTCTACTCCGTCACTTAAGACGTGACGCAGCCCCTTGAATCCTGGCCAAGATAAATCCACTCCGCCAATGGCCGCAGGAATTTGCGGCCACGTGCGGCCACGAGCGGCCAACACTGCTAATCGACAGAGCATTTTGTGTGATTGCTGCTGCCGAATATTCGTTCGGCGAATCTGCTGCCGAATTTCCACGAATGAGATTCACCTAATTTCCTCCATTGAGATCCACTCTGTTATTCGCGCAAGAATTTTCATTAATTGCTGCCGAATATTCGTTCCGTGAATTTGCACTCAGCCCATTATTTCCACTGTTCGCCAAAACATTCGAAGTAGCTTGAGAATTTAGAATTGGATGTCGCACGAAATGCGGACTTGGGATTCCCATTCTATGTGGGACAAACTCCACATGAAGAATTCAGATTCGCGATCCGTCTTTCTTCTCTGGCCCGCTCTTCTGTATTTTTCAACTCATCCACTTGAGCAGGCAACCATCGGCCAAGATACATTTCCATCGGCGTTGCACCATGAAGCGCGGAGTGAGGAATGAGAGTGTTGTAATCTTCAATGAATGCGCCAACATGTTTTCTAACAGAAGCTAGATCGTCGAGCGAAAGCATGAAGAGCCAGCGGTGCTTGATTGTTCTGAAAAATGATTCGATCATTGAATTTGAAAAGCTGATATCAAGTTGTGCGATCTGGTCCAGCCTCAAAAAACTGGACCACGGATTGCAATCACGCGCATATATCAGAGGACAACGGAATTTTCGAAAAAACCATTTAAGATCTTTCCAACGAATTTCGATGACGGGCGAAAAGGAAATATTTCACGATCCTGGGTTAGCTATAAACGAAAAACATTGAGACAAGATATCTTCTGCAGATTGCAGCCCATCGATTTCCAAAATTGCTCCGCCGTTGTTCTTAAACCTATTCAAAAATTCTAATTGAGATTTTTTGTTTCGACCGGGCATTAGTCCACTGTCATAGTGGCTTGCCCACTCAATGAAGCCTTCATGTGTTTCATGCATGTCGCCGTTTGGTAAAATGCGCTCTCCAAATCGGACATACTCTCTTTTTCTCAATCTTGTATCGCGTTCCTGCCATGGGACATAGAGAAAAAGGACATGGCTAAAGGCATTCAAAATGTCTTGCTCCGGCAGACCCCAGTTCAGCACATCGCCCGATAAAACAAACTGGTCATGCAAAATCAAATCATAAAAAAGGCTGTGCATTGCCGCTGCTGATCTTGCCGTCGTGAATGGTGGATCTGTTTCTTCCCAGTAAAAATTATCTGAATCGGCATGAATGATGTTTAATTTCTTTGCCAGAGCGAGACCAAGTGTTGATGTTCCTGAACCGCTCGCACCCAAGACAAATACTTTCATAATATTCTCTCAAAAAAGATAGTGTTGCTTCAAAAAAGGCTCGTCAAAGGAAAATTGTTTATTCTAAATCTTTCCGAGAACCTTATTCACATATTATCAAAATTCATCCGCTTTGATGTTTGGAATGATCCCGCTACTGCGTAAGACTCCGCTCGACGGAAGAAGAATACTCCGTCTCAACCCGATGACATTCTATCAACGTGTTGTCATGGAGCTCGAGTACGGGTCTGATTCCGCCGCTCTCATCTCGCTGATATCCACCGGCAAGTGAGGTCGCCACGGGAATTCCAAATTCCTTCATGGTCAGAAAGAGAATGAAGTCGCGTGAGCGCATTTCATCGGTGGTCAAAGCGCCACCAAGCGGATCGTTGATATGAGGATCAGCTCCAGCATTGAAGAGCACGAGGTCGCATCCTTTGAATCTCTGCAAGTGGACAGCGAACTCGTCAACAAATTCCGCGCCTCGTTTCTCCGAAACACGACCCTCGTGAGCAAACGAATAATGAAGCACATAACTGAGCTGGAGCTTTCGGATGATGTCCTCTGTGCCATCGCCGTGATGCATGTCGCAGTCAACAATTCCCACTTTTTGTGCACCCGCATTGAGTGCCATCACAGCAGCCAGAGCGAGAAAATTGAACGTGCAAAATCCACGACCTCTGTCGAAGTGTGCATGATGCGCACCTGATGTTGGGCTGAATGTATTGACCTTGTTTTCGAGTGCGTAGAGCGCTGCCGCAACCATCGACCCGCAGACCCATGGCAGCGCCTCTGCAACCTGCGCACTTTTGTTACCGAAACCGTTGTAGGATTTGCAGCCGAGCACCCCATCAACATATTCCGACGCGTGAACCAGCTTAATCTGCTGTGGGGTGCAAGGTTCGAATGACGGGAACTCAAGTGGAATCCCTAACCTCTTCCAGCTCTCAACGACCTGGGCAGGTTTCTGCGCAGATGGGCTGTAAGAATCGTTTTCGTCCACGGACTGGCGTGGGTCATAGAAGACTTTCATCCTGCGTTCCTCAGTTCATTGCCTCTCACTATCTGAGCACTGGGATAAGAGACTTCACCTTTCGAACAATAGCACAGTACGATCTGCCCCCCTCACAAAGCAGAAGGTTCGCCCGCACCTGACACCCTCACGCACACCACGCATCAGGGGCGGGGGAGGGTTGGGGAAGGGTTCGGGAAACGAGCACCAGCGGCGTTTCCTGAGGCAGTGCCGCTCTCACTAATTCCGCGCTCGTGTAGTTTCCCAAATAATGAAGTTGTCTTTGAAAGACGTAAAGATTGGCGTGGATCTGTAGTTGATTTCCCAGTCCGGGAACCATCAACTACAGCCGGAAACTACAGATTGATGCAAATGGAGTTATCTGGTGTGATTTCCAATGACATCTTCCCTCAAGAGCTCAAACCCTGCTCGGCGGTTAAATAATAAAAATGACTAAGATAAACTCGAAATAGTTATAACTATCTAAAACCATTCAAAAAATGGTGGAGGTGCCGGGAATCGAACCCGGGTCCGAAAAGGAATCTGCGCTCGGCGACCACATGCTTCTCCCTCTGCTAATCTTATTCCGCCGTGCTTGAGGGCCCCCACGGTGACGGAACCAGTCCGATTAATAGGTTTGTGAGTCTACGAACAGAAGACTCAACGAAACCCGCACGTAACTTTACAGCTTCCGCAATGCACGTGCTGCCGCACTGTCGGTCGCTGCGCTGCCTTAATTAGGCTGCGAGAGCGTAATCATTGCCATTTCTGGCTGCCACAACGGTTTAAGGAGCGCTGTAACCAACCCCTGCATGCACCTGACGTTCATCTCTCTCCGTCGAAGCCAAGTCACCCCCCTCGACGAAAGTATCGTCATTTCTTGGTGTAGCATGAGTCCAACCCTACCGCCAGCGGCGAGCGCGCCACGTTTGCCTTGACATTCTGCCCTTCCTGAACACATTTTCCGTGCGTTGCGCCCTGCTGGGGCCGCAAAGCTTCAAGGGCTGGCGTTTTCGCTAAGACCCCGACAATTGAGGACTTGTTTATGCCAATCTACGAATTTAAGTGCACCAACACTGCCTGCAACAACGT